>NZ_JAVRQI010000010.1:0-189831 GCF_031854425.1 Paracoccus broussonetiae
CCTCTACCAGGGCATGTGAACAAAACCGCAGCGCGGGACTATAAAAGCCCGCGCTGCGTCATCAGCCACAGGACCAGCGCACCCAGCAGCAGAAGCGACATGATGACGCTGGCCACAGTCCCGATCACGCCACCGCGGAAGCGGGCGACCTGGCCCAGCGGTCGCAGGTAATGGGTCAGCGCCTTGTGCGCATGTTCCAGCTTCTGAAAATCGCATTGTCGCGCCAGCTTCGGATGCCCCACGACCCGATCCGCCTGCACCAGCAGGCGCGCCTCGCGCCGCAATCGGCGCGGCAATGCACCGCCCCGCTTGCGCATCATGCTTTCCAGGTCGGCATAATGCCCGCGGCGCAGCCCGCCGAACCGCGCGGCCATCAGCCCCGCCACCTCGTCCGCCATCGGCCGGATGTTTTCGATGCCCATCACTCTCCCCTCGCTCATGCAAGGCTAACGCCTCTGGCACCTTTTCGCCAGCGGCGCTAGGGTCCGCGGCATGATGCTGAACCTGACCGTTACCGGAGAGGATTCGAGCCAGATCCCCGTGCTGCTGGCACATGGGCTGTTCGGATCGGGCAAGAACCTTGGCGGACTGGCCCGCCGCCTGGCCGAGACGCGCCGCGTCATCTCGGTCGACATGCGCAACCACGGCGACAGCTTTCACGATCCCGATCACAGCTATGCCGCGCTGGCGGGCGATCTGGCCAGGGTCATTGCGGCGCATGGCGGCAAGGCCGATCTGCTGGGCCACTCGATGGGCGGCAAGGCCGCGATGATGCTGGCGCTGACCCACCCCGAGATGGTGCGCAGACTGGTGGTTCTGGACATCGCACCCTTTGCCTATGCTCACAGCCAGACCCCGCTGATCGACGCGATGGAGGCCGTGGATCTGCAGGGGGTCAAGCTGCGCTCGGACGCGGACAAACGGCTTTCGACCTATCTGGGAGAGGCTGGGGTTCGCGCTTTCCTGCTGCAGTCGCTGGATCTGAAATCCGCCCCGCCGCGCTGGAAGTTCAACCTTGACGCGCTGCGCGCGCAGATGCCGGTGCTGGTCGGCTGGCCCGCGGATGCACCCAAAGGCGGCTTTGATGGCCCTGCCCTGTTCCTTGCCGGTGCCGAATCCGATTATTGCCGCGAACCGCAGATCGATGCGATCCGCGACCACTTCCCGCAGGCGAAGATTCGCATATTCGCCGGGGCGGGCCATTGGCTGCATGCCGACCGCCCCGCCGAAGTGGCCGAAACGGTCGCGGCATTCCTGGACTGAGGCGTCAGCATTTCAGGTTGATCCGCGCCTCGGCCGTGTCGCCCGGCACGCGGGTCTTCAGGCTGAAGGGGATGGCGCGACATCCGCTGGCCTGTTCGGCCGCCTGCACCATCAGGCCGGGCACGCGTTCGCGGTCCCTGCGGGAAAAATAACCCAGGCGGATGACCTCTGCCCGGTTGGCCTTCTGAAACACCGCGAAGTCGATGCCATCGATCTGCAGGTCGTGCCGCGGCGCGGCCAGGAACTCGGGCGAGGGCGAGGCGCAGGCGGCAAGCACAAGCAACAGGAGAATCATGGCGATACGCATGATTGCACCTTGCCCGGTCCCGGTTAAGCAAGTCTTAAATGGCAGTGGAAACGCGGCGGCGAATGCGCCATTAAGCCGCGGAAAATGCTGTGCAGGAGTTTTGCAATGCGTCGACTGATCGGACTGGCCCCCTTTCTTGCCCTGCTGGCGGTGGCCGCCTGCGAAACGGTGCAAGGTGCGGGCCGCGACATGCAGGCCGCCGGACAGGCCGTGACCCGCGAAAGCCGCGAGGTGCAATCGGGCATGTGATCCCGATTGGCTTTGGACAAAAGCGGGCGTGGGCGAGCAAGAATCCGTTCGCGCGCCGTTCTTTTGCGCCCGAAAAATGAGTGAATTTCCGCCGATCCGCCAGGAATCTTGCCGTCTCGCGCGACCGTGAGCGGCGGGCACGCGGCAGGTGGTCTAGATTTCCTGAAAAACAAGAAGAGCAGCAATGAAAGGACAAGCCATGGGACAGTTTTTGCGCTTTGCCCCCCTTTTGGGGATTGTCGCCTTGGGCGCCTGCGAGACGATGCAGGGAGCCGGAAGGGACATGCAGACCGCCGGTGCCCTGCTGACGGACCAGGCGGCGAACAGCCAGACCCAGATGGGCACCTATCCGACGACGACGGCAACCGATCCCTATGCCGCGCCGGCGGCGACGCCCGCCCCCTATTAAGTCGGTCCTGCCGCGCAGACCGCGGGTTGATCCACATCCTATCCGGGTCGGCGGGCATCCCCGCGCGGCCCGCATCGGTATTCCACCGGGCGCGATGCCAAAAGCGGGGCCGGTCCGCGACAAGGCGGCATGCGCGCCCTTCATCCAGTTTCATGAATATGCCCGCCGCATCGCGGCGGGCAGGCCAATCCCGGCAAAGCCGGGATCGTGCCTTCAGGTGTCCATCTTCAGCGCCTGAATGAACGCAGTCTGCGGGATCTCGACCTTGCCGAACTGGCGCATCTTCTTCTTCCCGGCCTTCTGCTTTTCCAGCAGCTTCTTCTTCCGGGTCGCGTCGCCACCATAGCATTTGGCGGTCACGTCCTTGCGCATTGCCGACAGCGTCTCGCGCGCGATCACGCGGCTGCCGATGGCGGCCTGGATCGGGATCTTGAACATGTGGCGCGGGATCAACTCTTTCAGCTTCTCGACCATGACGCGGCCACGGCTTTCGGCGCGGTCACGGTGGACCATGATCGACAGCGCGTCGACCGGCTCGTCATTCACCAGGATCGACATCTTGACCATGAAATCCTCGCGGTATTCGCTGATCTGATAGTCGAAGCTGGCATAGCCCTTGGTCACGGATTTCAGGCGGTCGTAGAAATCGAAGACGACTTCGGCCAGCGGCAGGTCATAGACCACCATCGCGCGGTTGCCGGCATAGGTCAGATCCATCTGGATGCCGCGGCGGTCCTGGCACAGCTTCAGCACGTCGCCCAGGTATTCGTCCGGGACCATGATCGTGGCCTTGATGCGCGGCTCTTCGATATGGTCGACATAGGTCAGGTCGGGCATGTCGGCGGGGTTGTGCAGCTCGCGCACTTCTCCGTCGCGCATGTGCAGCTTGAAGACCACCGAAGGCGCGGTGGTGATCAGGTCCAGATCGTATTCGCGCTCAAGCCGGTCGCGGATCACCTCAAGATGCAGCAGACCCAGGAAACCGCAGCGGAAACCGAAGCCAAGCGCGGCCGAGGTTTCCATCTCGTAGCTGAAGCTCGCATCGTTCAGGGCAAGCTTTTCGATCGCGTCGCGCAATGCTTCAAAGTCGTTCGCATCGACGGGGAAAAGGCCGCAGAAGACCACCGGCTGCGCCGGCTTGAAGCCCGGAAGCGGGGTATCGGTGCCCTTTTTCTCATGCGTGATGGTGTCGCCGACGCGGGTGTCGCGGACCTGCTTGATCGACGCGGTCAACACCCCAATCTCGCCCGGCCCCAGTTCGGCAATGTCGACCATGGCTGGCTTCAACACCGAAAGCTTGTCGATGCCATAGATCGCGCCGGTCTGCATCATCTTGATGCGGTCGCCCTTCTTCACCACGCCGTCCATGACGCGGATCATGACGACGACGCCCAGATAGGCGTCATACCAGCTGTCGACCAGCATTGCCTTCAAGGGCGCATTGCGTTCGCCCTTGGGTGCGGGCAAGCGCGTGACGATGGCCTCCAGCACATCCGGAATGCCAAGACCGGTCTTGGCCGAAATCTCGACGGCGTCATGGGCGTCGATGCCGATCACGTCCTCGATGTTTTCCTTGACGCGTTCGGGTTCGGCCGCGGGCAGGTCGATCTTGTTCAGCACGGGCACGATGTCGTGGCCGGCATCGATCGCCTGATAGACGTTGGCCAGGGTCTGCGCCTCGACACCCTGCGAGGCATCTACGACCAGCAGCGACCCCTCGACCGCGCGCATCGACCGGCTGACTTCATAGGCGAAGTCGACATGGCCGGGCGTGTCGATCAGGTTCAGGACATAGGTGCGCCCATCCTTGGCAGGATATTCGATGCGCACGGTGTTGGCCTTGATGGTGATGCCCCGCTCGCGCTCGATCTCCATTGTGTCGAGCAGCTGGGACTTCATGTCGCGTTCGGCGACCGTGCCCGTCATCTGGATCAGGCGGTCGGCCAGCGTGGATTTGCCGTGGTCGATGTGAGCCACGATCGAGAAATTGCGGATGAGGTCAAGGTCGGTCATGGCCGGGCTATACAGGGGGAAATGCGTTGCGGGAAGGGGGATCGCGCGCGGGTCAGCCGCGCAGGGGTTCGAAGCCAGCGGCACGAAGCTGGCGACGGCGCAGAACGGCCTCTCGCCACATGGCATAGCAGCCCGAGGCGACGATGATCGCGGCCCCGGTCAGCGTCAGCGTATCGGGCCGCTCGCCAAAGACGATGACGGCCAGCGTCAGCGCAAAGACAAGGCGGGCATAGCGGAACGGGGCCAATGCCGAGGCCTCGCCCAGCCGAGTTGCCGTGACGAGCAGGGCATAGCCGCCGACGCCCACCGCCATGCAGGCGATGAACAGCAATCCTTGCCGCGGCGTGGGCATGACGAATTCCTGACCCAGCACCAATCCCATTGCGATCGAGGCGACAAGGATCGCGAAAAAGGCCGATGCGGCAAGCTGCAACGAATGGATCTGCGACGGGATGCGACGGGTCGCGATGTCGCGCGCCGCCAGCCCCACGACGGCGACCAGCGCCATCAGCGAGGCGGGCTCGAAACTGGACAAGCCGGGCCGCAGGACCAGCAGAACGCCGACGAAGCCCGCGGCGATGGCCGTCCAGCGTCGCCAGCCGACCGGCTCGCCCAGAAACAGCGCCGCGCCCAGCACGATCGCCAGCGGCAGGGCTTGCATGATCGCCGAGGTCGAGGACAGTTCGGTCAGGGCCAGCGCGACGACGATCCCGATCGATCCGACGGCCTCGGACAGGTTGCGCAAGACGACCAGCGGGCGCAGCAGGTCGCGCGTCCAAAGCCGCCCCCCCTGCAACCGCAGCGCGGTCCAGAAGCAGATCAGCCCCAGCAACCCGACAATGCCCAGCACTTCGGCAAAGGGCAGCTCGGCCGAAAGCAGCTTGATGAACATGTCCTCGGCGGCAAACAGCACCATCGAGACGAGCATCAGCATCGCCGCACGAAAATTTTCGCCGCCCATCGGTCCGACCTTTGCAATTCGGGGAGTTCCAGCCCTCGCCATATGCTGCGATTGCGGGGCGGTCCAGCCGGAAAGCGGGCAAAAGCGGGGGTTCCTGCGGGCTGTGCCCCCCGGGCGACGCCTTGGCATGGACAAGGCCGGACATGGCCTGCCCCGATGCCTTGGAAGTCCCTGCCGGGACGGGCCTTGCACTGGCGGGTGATTCGCCCCTCTGCCACCGCATGGCCGGGATCGCCGACAGCATATCTTGCGGCTGGGTCCGGTCGGCGGACCAACGCTGGTTCCGGGCCCCCGCGATTGAGCGAAGGGGCAGATTCTGCTAGGCTCCGGCGGATAAGACGCGGCCGCGTGAGGGTGTTCAGCCCCGCCGCACTGGCTGAAGCCGAGGAGACAGTTATGTTGAACCGCCTGATCACCGCTGCGGCAGCGGTCGTATTGACCACGCCGCTTGCCGTCGCCGGCCCCATCGATTCCGCTTGTGTCCGATCCGAACGCGGCGCCCGAAACGGGGCGCTTTGTGGTTGCATCCAGCAGGTCGCCGACTCGACGCTGTCGCGTTCCGACCAGCGCCGCGCCGCGCGCTTCTTCAAGGATGCCGAGGAAGCGCAGGCCGTGCGGATGTCGAAGACCGACGCCGACAACGCCTTCTGGGCGCGCTACCAGAACTTTGCCTCGACCGCCGAGGCCTATTGCTCGCGCTGAGACCGCCATGCGCATCTGCGTCCTGACCGGCGCCGGAATTTCTGCCGAAAGCGGCATCAGGACGTTTCGCGCGACCGACGGCCTGTGGGAAGATCACCGCATCGAGGACGTGGCGACGCCCGAAGGGTTTCGCCGGGACCCCGTGCTGGTCCACCGCTTTTACAACATGCGCCGGGCGGACGCCGCCCGCGCACAGCCGAACGCGGCGCATCGCGCGCTGGCGCGGCTGGCCCGGCGGCACCAGGTGACGCTGATCACCCAGAACGTCGATGACCTGCACGAACGTGGCGGTTCGACCGACGTGATCCATATGCATGGCAGCCTGCTTGGCGCGCTTTGCGCCGCTTGCGGGCACCGTTTTCCGGCAACGCTGGTCATGCGCTCGCTGGACCGCTGCCCGGCTTGCGGCAAGCAGTCGACACGGCCGGACATCGTCTGGTTCGGCGAGATACCCTATCACATGGAACGCATCTGGGCCGCGGTCGAGGACGCCGAGATGTTCGCGGCCATCGGCACCTCCGGGCAGGTCTATCCCGCGGCGGGGCTGGCCCAGCATGCCAGCCGTGCGGGGGCCGCGACGATCGAGCTGAACCTTGCCCGCTCGGCGGTCAGCCGGGATTTTGCCCAGCACCGTATCGGGCCGGCAACCAGCGTGGTGCCCGAATGGGTGGACGAGCTTTGCGGCTGAGGGGCGCTTGACCAAACGCCGCATCTCGGTCACCTCTTGCCCCCTCTGCCAGAAAGCCGGTGCCATGACCCAGACGATCCTTGCCAATGCCCGCCTGATCCTTGCCGACCGGGTCACCCCCGGCAGCGTCGTGATCGAGGACGGCATGATCGCGGGCATCCGTCCGGGCGAAGGCATACCGGCCGGCGCGCTGGACATGGCCGGCGACTTCCTGGCCCCGGGCATGGTCGAGTTGCATACCGACAATTTGGAACGCCATATGCGCCCGCGCCCCGGTGTCGACTGGCCCCATGCCAGCGCGATCATCGCCCATGACGCCGAGCTTGCTGGCTGCGGCATCACCACGGTCTTCGATGCGATGCGCGTTGGCTCGGTCGTCAGCGAAGGCCCCGACGAGGATTACGAAAAATATGCCCGCGAGCTGGCGCATGAACTGATCGCCCTGCGCCGCGACGGCGCGCTGCGGATCAGTCACCTGCTGCATTTGCGCGCCGAGGTCTGTTCGGAAACCCTGATTGCCGAGCTGGACGAGTTCGGCCCCGAGGATCGTGTCGGCATCATCAGCCTGATGGATCACACGCCCGGCCAGCGCCAGTTCCGCGACATCTCGAAGCTCGCGCAATATGTGCAGGGCCGCTACAAGCTTTCGGACGCCGAGTTCGACGAACATGTCGCCCGGATGAAGGCGCTGCGCGAACGCTATGGTGACGCGCATGAGGCCGCCGCGGTCGAGGTCGCCCATCGGCTGGGCGCGGTGCTGGCGAGCCATGACGACACCACCGCCGAACATGTCATGCGCTCGGCTGGGCATGGCGTGAGGCTGGCCGAGTTTCCGACCACGCCCGAAGCCGCTGCCGCCTGCCACGCGCAGGGCATCATGGTGATGATGGGTGCGCCGAACCTGATCCGCGGCGGCTCGCATTCCGGCAATGTCTCGGCCGCCGATCTCGCACGGGCGGGGCATTTGGACATCCTGTCGTCGGATTACGTGCCCTCGGGGCTGATCGGGGGCGCGATGGTGCTGGCAGGGATCTGGGACGACCTGCCCCGCGCCATAGCCACCGTCACAGCCAATCCGGCGCAGGCCGCGGGGCTGCCGGATCGTGGCCGGATCGAGCCCGGGTTGCGGGCGGACCTGATCCGATTTGGCATGGTCGCGGATCGTCCGGTCGTTCGCGCAACCTGGGTGCGCGGAGAAAGGGTCTGAAGAAATCACCGCGGCTTGATCCAGATCAAGGACAGGCACGCGGCAAGGGTGAGATTGACGGATCGAGCGACGGCCGCGCAACGTCGCGCGGTCCTGTCATCCGATCCTGAGGGGGAAGAGGTGACACGGGGGGCGGGGACCCTGTCCCTGCCCCGTCCGCCCAAGTCCGCTATCGGTGCCTCAGCCCATCAGGCGGTTCTTGATGACCGGGCCCACCGCGCCGAAATCCATCTGACCCGCGTGACGTTCCCGCAGTTCCGCCATGACGCGGCCCATGTCGCGGATCGAAGTCGCGCCAAGATCCGCGATGGCCTTGTCGATGGCGGCGCCGACTTCCTCGGCGGAAAGCTGGCGCGGCAAATAGGACTGAATCACCTTGATCTCGTCCTGTTCACGCTCGGCCAGTTCAAGACGCCCGCCTTCTTCATAGGCTTTCGCGGATTCCTGGCGCTGCTTGACCATCTTCGACAGGATGGCGGTCAGGTCGGCGTCACCAAGCCCCGTCTCGTCGCCACCTTCGACCCGCGCGGCAATCTCGCGGTCCTTGATCGCGGCCGAGATCAGCCGCAGGGTCGACAGCCGGGCCGTGTCCCTGGCCTTCATCGCCTCCTTGGTGTCCGCCGTGATGCGTTCGCGCAATCCCATGTGATCCTCGCTGAATGAATTAGTCCGCGCTTGTCCTAGGCTTCGCATTCGGCGTCAACCCGTGGCCCCGCATCCGGGTTCCACCATGCCGAAAGCCGCCCTTTCCGGGCTTTTCCAGCCTTGACGGGGGCGGTCGCTGACCCTAGGTTCCCGCCGATTTACCCGGAGAGATGACGATGGCTCAGAAACCGACCGCATGTCTTGCGCTTGCAGACGGCACCGTATTCTACGGAAGGGGTTTCGGCGCCACCGGCGACGTGGTGGCCGAACTGGTGTTCAACACCGCGATGACCGGCTATCAGGAGATCATGACCGATCCCTCCTATGCCAGCCAGATCGTCACCTTCACCTTCCCCCATATCGGCAATACCGGCGTCACCGCGCAGGATGACGAAGCGCCCGATCCCGTCGCCTCGGGGATCGTGGTGAAATGGGACCCGACCGAGCCGTCGAACTGGCGCGCCACCAGCGACCTGGTCGAGTGGATGGAAAAGCGCGGCCGCATCGGCATCGGCGGCATCGACACCCGCCGCCTGACGCGGGCGATCCGCCAGCAGGGTTCGCCCCATGTCGTGCTGGCCCATGACCCGGACGGCAATTTCGACATCGCGAAAATGATTGCGCGCGCCCGCGACTGGAAGGGCCTTGTCGGCCTTGACCTCGCCAAGGAAGTCAGCTGCCGCCAAAGCTATCGCTGGGATGAAGGCCTGTGGGCCTGGCCGGGCGAATTCGGCAAGTCGGATCAGGAAAAGCCCTATCGCGTGGTCGCGCTGGATTATGGCGCGAAGCGGAACATCCTGCGTTCGCTGGCTGAAACCGGGGCCGAGGTGATCGTTCTGCCGGCCACCGCCACCGCCGAAGATGTTCTCGCACATGATCCCGAAGGCGTATTCCTGTCGAACGGCCCGGGCGATCCGGCCGCGACCGGCGCCTATGCCGTGCCTATGATCCGCGAGTTGCTGGACAAGGATCTGCCGATCTTCGGGATCTGCCTTGGCCACCAGATGCTTGCGCTGGCTCTTGGCGCAAAGACGGTAAAGATGGGTCACGGCCATCACGGCGCGAACCATCCGGTCCGCGACGTCGAGACCGGCAAGGTCGAGATCACCTCGATGAACCACGGTTTCGCTGTCGATGCGCAAACCCTGCCCGAAGGCGTGATCGAAACGCATGTCAGCCTGTTCGACGGCTCGAACTGCGGGCTGCGCATGGCCGACCGTCCGGTCTTCTCGGTGCAATACCACCCCGAGGCGAGCCCCGGCCCGCAGGACAGCGCCTATCTGTTCCAGCGTTTCTCTGACGCGATGCGCACGCGCCGCGGTTAAGGGGCGCAGAACGGCCGCGGTTAATCCATCCTTAACCCTCGTCATGCGATCTGAGGGCCAAAGGATGGAGAATCGCAGATGGCCGGCAGTCCAGCGCTCAGCATTTTTCACCGCGACCGGCCGACCGGCGACGGGCCGGCCGCGCGCCCATCGACCCAACTGATCGAGGAACGTGATCTGCGCCCCCTTGGCCAGATCCTGGTCGAAGATGGCGCGATCGAACCTGGCGATCTTTTGCGCGCGGTCGCCATGCGCCAACGCCAGAATGCACGACTGGGCCAGATCCTGCTGGCCCAGGGCCTTGTCACCGAAGAGGCCCTGACAAGCGCGCTGTCGCGGCAACGGCGCAGCTCGGTCGTGGACATGGTGCGCTTGCCCCCCGATCCGCGACTGATCGACATGGCTGGCCCCGGCCTTTGCCTTGCCGAAGCCATCGTGCCCTGGCGCCGAGTGGGGGGCGTCACCTATGTCGCGACTGCCCGACCAGACGAGTTCCAGTCCCTGCGATCCCGCCTGCCCGACGATTTCGGCACGGTGCGGATGCTGCTTTGTTCCGAGAACGCCGCGCGCGAGGCGATTCTCGGCACCCGCCGCACCGCCCTGATCCGTGAGGCCGAGTCGCGCGTCCCCGCCGCCGAAAGCTGCCGTACCCGGAACGAGGTCCGCATTGCCCGCGTGGCGCTGGTGCTGGCACTGCTGGCCTTTGCCGGGATAGCACTGGCGCCGGTGCCGGTCATCGCCCTGCTGACGGCGTGGTCGGTCCTGACGCTGATCGCCTCGATGCTGCTGAAGGCGCTGTCCTTTCGCGCGATCCTGCGCCAAAGGGCCGAAGACGGCGTCGTCGACCGCGCCGTCGCCTCGGGCCGGCTGGCTCGCCGTGAAATGTCGGGGCCGCTTCCCGTCATCTCGGTCATGGTGCCGCTTTTCGCCGAGGCCGATATCGCCGATCACCTGATCGGGCGATTGGCCCGGCTGGATTACCCGCGCGAGTTGATGGACATCCTGCTGGTGGTTGAGGAAACCGACCGCCTGACCTGTTCGGCGCTGGACGACGCCACCCTGCCCCGCTGGATCCGGGTGGTGAAGGTGCCCGACGGTCCTGTCCGCACCAAGCCGCGGGCCTTGAACTATGCCCTGAACTTCTGCCGGGGCAGCCTGATCGGCGTCTGGGATGCCGAGGACCGGCCCGAACCCGACCAGTTGCACAAGGTCGCGCGCGGCTTTCACTTTGCCCGCCCCGATGTCGCCTGCCTGCAGGGCACGCTGGATTACTATAACCCGCGCAGCAACTGGCTGGCCCGCGCCTTCACCATCGAATACGCGGCATGGTTCCGGGGTACGCTGGCCGGCGCGGCGGCGCTGGATCTGGTCGTGCCCCTGGGCGGGACGACCCTGTTCTTCCGCCGCGACATTCTTGAACAGGTCGGCGGCTGGGACGCCTGGAACGTGACCGAGGATGCCGACCTTGGCGTCCGCCTGGTACGCCGCGGATTTCGGACCGAGATGCTGGACACCGTCACCCATGAGGAGGCGAATTGCCGCCTGATCCCCTGGATCAAGCAGCGCTCGCGCTGGCTCAAGGGTTTCGCGATGACCTGGGGCGTCCATATGCGCGATCCCCGCGCGCTGTGGCGTGATCTGGGGCCGCGCCGGTTCCTTGCGCTTCAGGTCCAGCTTGCGGCCTCGGTCTCGCAATATCTGCTGGCTCCGGTGCTATGGAGCTTTTGGCTGCTGACGCTGGGTTTGCCCCATCCCGTGCGCGATCTGCTGGCGGGACGGCTGAACGGCTATGCGCTGCCCGCGCTGATCGCCGTCTTCATCGCGTCCGAGATCCTGAACATGGCCATCGCCGCCTGGGCCGTGCGCGGCAGCGCTCATCGCCACCTGCTGCCCTGGGTTCCGACGATGCATCTTTACTTTCCGCTGGGCTGTCTTGCCGGGTGGAAGGCGATCCACGAGGTCGTGCACCGCCCCTTCTATTGGGACAAGACCCAGCATGGCATCTACGATCCGGGGACCGAGACAGAGGCTGCCCCCTCGACTCTGCCGGAGCCCGAAACGCAACCGCTGCCATTGCGCGGGCGGGTGCCCGACATGACGGCGGGCATGCCTCTTTCGCGGCCGCCCCGCGCCCACGCAGGCTTGCGCGTCGCGCCGGGTCAGACAGCGGCGGGCTGATCCGCCACCATCGCCGAGTCGATGATACGCCCGGCGGTGGCAAGCGTCTCCTCAAGCCGCCGAGACAGGTCATCCAACGAGTCGGTGTTGGTCTCGCGCAGCAGAAAGGCCTGGCCACCCTTGCCGATGCTTTCAGCATCCAGCGGCCGGTCGGTCAGCAAACGGCCCGAACATTGCAGGCTCCACAGGAAGCGCCGGGCAGAGGCGAGAGTCTCGGCCTCGGCCCGACCAATCAGACCCGCACGGGGACCGGCGCGCAGTTGCGCACTGGCGGCGCGGGTAGACGACCCTGCGCGAAGCGCGAAGGACTGCGCCAGAAGCTCGATATCCTGCAGCCTGCCGCGACCGACCTTGACCTCCCATGCGCCATCCGGGGCCTTGGCGGCAAAGATGCGGGCGCGCATCTCGGCAAGATCAGGCATGACGCGCGGATCCTTGCCACGGGCCTCCAGCACCTCGACACGCAGGGTTTCAACCTCATCGCCCAGCGCCGCACCGTTGTTCCCGCATTGCCCGATCACGCGGGCGCGGGTCAGGGCCAGATGCTCCCATGTCCAGGCTTCGGTCATCTGATAGTCACGGAAGGACTGGACCGAGGTCGCGACCGGCCCCTGGCGACCCGAGGGCCGCAGGCGCATGTCGACCTCATAAAGCCGCCCCACCGAACTTGGCGCGGACAGCGCGGTGATCATCGCCTGCGTCAGCCGGGCGTAATACGCACGGGGCGCAAGCGCCTTTGGCCCGTCGGAGCTGTCCTGCCCGTCGGCGTCATAGATCACGATCAGATCCAGATCCGACGCGGCGCTCAACTGCCTAGCGCCAAGCGAGCCCATGCCCAGCACGACCGCCCCGCGTCCGGGCGGCGGGCCGTGGCGACGCGAGAACTCGGCGGTCACGACCGGAAACAGTGCGGCAACGGCAGCATCGGCGATGTCGGCATATTGGCCACCTGCCTCCTCGGCGCCGATCAGGGCGCGCAGGTGATGGACGCCGGTGCGGAACTGCCATTCATGGGCCCAGCGGCGCGCCTGATCCAACGCGCCCTCATACCCGCCATCAGGCGCGGAAAGCACCTGCGCAAGCAGGCGGTCCAACTGCTCGCGCAGTTCCGCGACCCCCGGCCAGTTCGAGAAGAAGCTGCCTGCAAGGACTCCGTCCAGAACCTCGGGATGGCGCGCGAGATAGGTGGCCAGCCCGGGCGCGGTGGCGCAGATATCGCAGATCAGATCGATAAGCTGCGGGTTCGCGTCGAAAAGCGAGAAAAGCTGCACCCCCGCAGGCAAACCGGCGAGAAAGGCGTCGAACCGGGCCAGCGCCTCCTCGGCATGGTCCGAGGCGGACAGCCGGGTCAGAAGGTCCGGCTCAATCCGTGCGAAGACCTGCCGCGCGCGCTGGGACCGCAATGCGGGATAGCCACGCCAGCCTTCGATCATGGCGCGGGCATGGGCGGAAAGCTGCGGCATCTCGCCCCGCTCGGCTGGGGTGAAGAAGCTGGCGGTCAGCGCCTCGACCCGCACCAGCCGTTCCGCCAGCCGCCGGGACCAGACATTGCTGTCCGGCTCCCCCATCATCAGGGAGATGTTGGCGATCCCCTCGGCCGAAGCCGGGACCAGATGGGTCTGGGCATCGTTCACCATCTGGATGCGATGTTCGATATCGCGATGTTCGCGGTAATGGGCCGTCAGCTCATCCGCCACATCCTGCGGGATCCAGCCTTTTTCGGCCAGTCGCGCCAGCCCCTCGACCGTGCCGCGCACACGCAGGTCGGGATCGCGCCCGCCCGCGATCAACTGGCGGGTCTGGGTGAAGAACTCGATCTCGCGGATCCCGCCCTGACCCAGCTTCATGTTGTGGCCCGGCACGTCGATCCGCCCATGCAGACCTTTGTGATCGCGGATGCGGCGGCGCATGTCGTCGGTGTCCTGGATGGTCGCGAAATCCAGATGCCTGCGCCAGACGAAGGGGCCAAGCTCACGCAGAAAGCGTTCGCCCACGGCGATGTTCCCGGCGCAGGGCCGCGCCTTGATATAGGCGCCGCGCTCCCATGTCCGTCCCTCGGCCTCGTAATAGGACAGAGCGGTGGCGACCGAGATGCAGACCGGCGTCACCGCGGCATCGGGACGCAGGCGCAGGTCCGTGCGGAAGACATAGCCCTGGTCGGTATTGTCCGACAGCGTGGCCGCGGCCCGGCGCGTCGCCCGGATCAGCGCCGCCCGCGCCTCGAACTGGTCGTCGCGGGCATAGGCCGCGTCGTCGTAAAGCACGATCAGGTCGATATCCGAGGAGTAATTCAACTCTCCCGCACCCATCTTGCCCATCGCAAGCGCGGTGATCCCGCCGGCATCGCTATCGGTCGGCGGCAGCTTGCCCCGCGCGACCTCGTCCGCGACATGGACCCGCAGGGCAAGATCGGTCGCACGCCCGGCAAGGTCGGTCAGCGCGCCGGTCACCTTTTCCAGCGGCCAGACGCCAGCAAGGTCGGCCAGCGCGGTCCACAGGGCCACCCGCCGCTTGGCCCGGCGCAGCGCCGGCCCCAATTCCGCGGCAGTCAGAGACTGGAAGCCAGCCGTTTCATCAGCCACCAGGTCGCGGTCCAGCGCGTCGGGATCTGCCAGCCGCGCGGACAGCCAGCCCGCCTCGATCTGCATCAACCCGGACAGATAGGGGCTGCATCCCGCGGCCCCCATGATCAGCTTTTCAAGGCCGTCGGGGATCGGGCCAAGCGTGTGCAGGGCGGCTTCGGCGCGGGCCATGTCGGCCGGAATCGGAAGGCGGGTGATGCGTGCGGCAAATGTCATTCGGAAAGCCTATCCGCCGCCCCGGCAACGTCAATCGCCCATGCCACGCGATTGCAACCTTGCCATGCGGTTTCCGTGCTTGGCCTTGGCCGCAACTGTTGTTAGGCTTTGCTCCACCGCAATTCCAGTCAAACCAGTTGGCCGTTCTTTGCCGATGCGCGCATCTTTGATCAGGCTCCGATCATTCCCGGGGAGTGGCAGCGGCGGACCAGCCGGGGCAGGCCACGACTGATGCGGCATACTGTCCCCCATGCCCCGCAATTCTATGTCACGGCGCCGCAGCCTTGCCCCTATCTGCATGGCCGTGCCGAGCGCAAGCTGTTCACCGCCCTGACCGGGGATTCGGCGAATGAGCTGAACAACGCGCTGTCGCGGCAGGGCTTCCGTCGGTCGCAGAACGTGCTGTACCGACCCAGTTGCGAAAGCTGCGTGGCCTGCATGTCCGCCCGCATCCGGGTCGCCGAATTCACGCCATCGCGGTCGCAGCGTAGGATCCAGCGCAAGAATGCCGGGTTGCGGCGGCTGGCCACAAGCGCCTGGGCGACCGAGGAACAGTATGAGCTGTTCCGCAGGTATCTGGACGAACGCCACGCCGATGGTGGCATGGCGGACATGGACATCTTCGAATTCGCCGCGATGATCGAAGAAACCCCGGTCCGCACGCGCGTCATCGAATATCGATTGACCGAGCCGGGCTGCCGCCCTTCGCAGGATGACCAGCTTGTCGCGGTCTGCCTGACCGACGTGCTGGATGACGGGCTGAGCCTTGTCTACAGCTTCTACGACCCCGCCTTCGAAGCATCGAGCCTTGGCACGCACGTGATCCTGGACCATGTGGACCTGGCGCGAAGCGCAGGGCTGCCCTTCATCTATCTGGGCTACTGGGTGCCGGGCAGCCGGAAGATGGAATACAAGTCCCGCTTTTCCGCGCTGGAGATCTACAAGGGCGGAGTATGGCAGCCGATCGGGGATCCCCAGCAGCACAATTCCGACATCCACCCCCTATCGATTGATCCCATCGTCGAACAGGTTGCGCGGATCACCTTGCCACAAAGGCCAAGGTAATTACCCATTTCGAGCGTTTATTGAAATATAATTTCAATAAATCGTCGATCGGGGTCATTTTCTTGGACAATCGGCATTGACCCGGTTCGTCTTGCCCCATAGTTTCCGGCGGCGCGGCGCGCGGGTTTTCCCGTGACAGCCCGCATTTATGACAAATCAAGGAGAATGGGCATGTCCCGAACCATGACGGGTGCAAGGATGGTTATCGAAGCTCTGCGCGATCAGGGCGTCGACACCGTATTCGGCTATCCGGGTGGCGCGGTACTACCCATTTACGACGAGATTTTTCAGCAGAACGACATCAAGCACGTCCTGGTCCGCCACGAACAGGGCGCGGTCCACATGGCCGAAGGTTATGCGCGTTCGACCGGCAAGCCCGGCGTCGTTCTGGTGACCTCGGGCCCCGGCGCAACGAATGCCGTCACCGGCCTGACCGATGCGCTGCTGGATTCGATTCCGGTGGTCGTTCTGTCGGGCCAGGTTCCGACCTTCCTGATCGGCACCGATGGTTTTCAGGAGGCCGATACCGTCGGCATCACCCGCCCCTGCACCAAGCACAACTGGCTGGTGCGCGACACGGATGATCTGGCCAAGACGATCCACAAGGCGTTCCATGTCGCGACCTCGGGCCGTCCCGGCCCGGTGCTGGTCGACATCCCCAAGGACGTCCAGTTTGCGACCGGCGAATATGTCGGCCCGAAACAGATCGAGACGCCCAGCTATCAGCCCGTGAAAAAGGGCGACCTGGACGCGATCACCCGTCTGGTCGAGCTGATGGAAAAGGCCGAACGCCCGATCCTGTATACCGGCGGCGGTGTCATCAACTCGGGCCCCGGCGCGGCACAATTGCTGCGCGAACTGGCGGATGCGACCGGTTTCCCGATCACCTCGACCCTGATGGGTCTGGGGGCCTATCCGGCTTCGGGCAAGAACTGGATCGGCATGCTGGGCATGCACGGCCTGTATGAAGCCAACATGGCCATGCATGACTGCGACCTGATGATCGCCGTCGGCTCTCGCTTCGACGACCGCATCACCGGCCGGGTTAAGGATTTCAGCCCCGGCTCGGTCAAGGTGCAGATCGACATCGACCCCAGCTCGATCAACAAGGTCATCCATGTCGACCTGCCGATCGTCGGCGATGTCGGCCATGTGCTGGAAGACATGCTGAAGATCTGGAAGGCGCGTGGCCGCAAGACCAATGCCGAAGGCGTTCGCCAGTGGTGGACCCAGATCGAGCAATGGAAGGCCGTGAAATGCCTGACCTATCGCAACTCGGACAAGGTCATCAAACCCCAGCACGCGCTGGAGCGTTTGCAGGCGCTGACCGCGCATCGCAAGGATCGCTACATCACGACCGAAGTCGGCCAGCACCAGATGTGGGCCGCGCAGTTCCTGCATTTCGAGGATCCGAACCGCTGGATGACCTCGGGCGGGCTGGGCACGATGGGCTATGGCCTGCCAGCCTCGATCGGGGTGCAGGTCGCCCACCCCGAGGCGCTGGTCGTCAACGTCGCGGGCGAGGCGAGCTGGCTGATGAACATGCAGGAAATGGGCACGGCGGTTCAGTTCCGCGCGCCGGTCAAGCAGTTCATCCTGAACAACGAACGTCTGGGCATGGTTCGCCAGTGGCAGCAACTGCTGCATGGCGAACGCTATAGCCAGAGCTGGTCGGAAAGCCTGCCCGATTTCGTCAAGCTGGCCGAGGCCTTTGGCTGCAAGGGCCGCTTGGTCAGCGACCCCGCGGATCTGGACGACGCAATTCAGGAAATGCTGGATTACGACGGGCCCTTCATCCTCGACGTGATGGTCGAGAAGCATGAAAACTGCTTCCCGATGATCCCCTCGGGCAAGCCGCATAACGAGATGATCCTGGGCGAGGCTTCGACCGAGGACGCCATCACGGGTGCCGGCGGCGCGCTGGTCTGAGCAACAGGAAAACGAACATGTCGGCACTGAAAATCGAAAAAGGCGCATCCAGCCATTCCGCCTATGACCTGCGCGACCCGAATGCCCAGGTGATCGAAAGCCACACCCTTGCGGTGCTGGTCGACAACGAGGCGGGCGTTCTGGCCCGTGTCATCGGCCTGTTCTCCGGGCGTGGCTTCAATATCGACAGCCTGACCGTGGCCGAGGTGGACCATCTGGGCCACCGTTCGCGCATCACCATCGTGACGCGCGGCACGACCGCGGTGATCGAGCAGATCAAGGCACAGCTTGGCCGGATCGTGCCCGTGCACGAAGTCCACGACCTGACGGTCGAGGGCCCCAGCGTCGAACGCGAACTGGGACTGTTCAAGGTGTCGGGCAAGGGAGAGCGCCGCGTCGAGGCCCTGCGCATCGCCGAGATCTTCCGGGCGAACGTGGTCGATTCAACGCTGGAAAGCTTTGTGTTCGAAATCACCGGCGCGCCTGAAAAGCTGGACGCCTTTGCCGAACTGATGCGGCCCCTGGGTCTGTCCGACCTGGCCCGCACGGGCGTCGCCGCGCTGGCGCGCGGCGTCTGATGCTTCAGCCGGCGGCCGCGACCTTGCGGGGTTGCGGCTCCGGCCCCCGGATCTTGTCATTCGAGATCACGCGCAGAACGGGCTGGGCGGTTGCGCCCTGCCCGGCCTCGCGCAGCAGATGGGACAGGTCCGACCGGCGATAGCCCGACACGACCTCGACCCGGCGGGCGTGACGCAACTCGCCCTCGGTTTCGTAATCCAGTTCGACCAGGTCACCGGATTCCGGCCAATCCCCCTTGCTGGTCAGGTTTGCACGCCCCTGAAGATAGGCAAGGGCCGCGTGGTCTTCGCACCAGATGATGGCCTTCTCCCTTGGCGCGCTGCTCCAAAGCACAACTCCGATCATGATTTCCATCCCCCAGGAAACTCTGTGCCCGGCTTGATGCGGGCCACGGTTGTTATGGAGGGAAACTATCGGCGAACTCTTGCCGACGGAAGTTTTATGTTCAACGAGGGGTTGTAATCCTTAACGGCGCGCACACAGCCGTTCCACGCTTCAGCAAGCGAAACGCGATTTCCTGCAATTTCCTGAATAATCAGAGCAAATTGGCTAAGATAGCCGTCTCGGACTGCAGCATCCGGGTCACAGCTGGGATTTATCTTACTCGCCCTGCGCGATAGTCGCCGACCGCGCGAGCCACCTGCGCCATACGCGCGGCATTGGATGGGTGCGAGCCCAGGATCTTGTCGCCCGGATCGGGAATTCGGGCAAAGAACTGCGCGCCATGCGCCGGATCGAAGCCCGCGTTCAAAGCGATGATCGCGCCTAGATAGTCTGCCTCAAGCTCCCAGTCCTTGGAGTAGTAGCGCGAGCCGAATTGCGCGCCCATCTGCTGGGCGCTTTCGATCGCTTCGGGATTGCCGCCATAGGCGCTGGCAAGGCCGCCCAGGATCACCGCCCCCATCGAGGCGGCGCTGGACTTGCGGTCGATATGGCCAAGAATGTGATGGCTGGCTTCGTGCCCGACGACAAAGGCAAGCTCGTCCGCGTTTCGCGCTTCGCCGATGAGCGACAAGGTGAAACCGATGATCGGGCGGCCGCGATTGTCGACGGTCTGGAAGGCGTTCGGCTCCAGCCCCGGACGGTCATCGACCACGAACTGGAAATCGCAGTTGATCGGCTGGCTGCGGCGCTGGACGCATTCGCGCTCAACGGCCGGTTCCATCCGGCTGAGAACGTCGATGAACGCCCTTGCCGAGGCCCGGGCACCCCGCGGCGTATCCGGAGACGGCGTGATCGGCCCGTGGGGCGGCACAGCAGGGGACTGGGGCACCGAGATGGGCTGCGCGACGCAGCCAGCCAGGGCCAGTACCGAAATTGCCGCTGCCTTCCAGGCCTTGAGCATGTGCATTCTCCTTGCCGTCCGGTCAAAGCGCCGCACGTTCGCGCCACCATATCCGCGCAGTTCGGGCAGCGCCAACCCCCGCTCTTGCCCATGCGCGCGGTTCACGCGAAAGTTGGCTCGCAATTGTTTGGGAAAGCCCGCGATGTTCACCATCGAGCATGATTTTGACGCGACCGTCATCACCCTTGTCGACGAATTGCCGCAGGGCAGTCCGGTGGGCGCGCGCCCGCTGAACGAGGATGTCGTGATCCAAAGCTTCGACGACCGTGTGGTCATCGAGCAGTTCGATCCCGACACCGGCGAACTTGCGCAGGTGGTCCTGACCATCGAGCAACTGGAGGAACTGCGCGCCGCGCTGAACCTGCCCGAGGGGAACTATCGGCTGGAACGGCGGCCGAAGCGCCCCTAGTCGACCCGGAACAGTTTGTCGCGTGAGGTCGCTCCGCGCACCAGCACGAGGCGGCTGCGCGCGATGCCCAGGGCCTTGGCCAGCAGCTTGACCACCGCGGTATTGGCCTTGCCATCCTCGGGGACCACGGTGACATAGACGCGGATCGCCCTGTCCTCGACGATCACGGCATTGCGCGAGGCGCGCGGGGTGACGCGGACGGCGATTTCCGCTCCGGGTTGCGCGAGATGGCTGAGATCGGTCATGGTTCCCGTGAAATCGGCTTCCGGGAAGGAAATCAATGGCGACGGGCTTTTTCCACGACGAATTGACGCTGTGGCATGGCGGTGGCGACTATGCGCTGACGCTGCCGGTTGGTGGGCTGGTCCAGCCCGGCGCGGGCCTGCCCGAAAGCCCTGAAAGCAAGCGGCGGCTGGTGAACCTGATGCAGGTGACCGGGTTGATGCGTGGGCTTGACCTGCGCTCGGCCCCGCCCGCGCTGCGCGAAGATCTGCTGCGGGTGCATCCGGCCAGCTATCTTGACCGCTTCAAGGCGCTGTCTGACGACAAGGGGGGCGAAATCGGCCACCATGCGCCATTCCTGAAGGGTGGCTTTGAAATCGCGGCGCTGTCGGCGGGGCTTGCGAAGGCCGCCGTCGACGCCGTGCTCAGGGGCGAGCTGACCACCGCCTATGCCCTGTCGCGACCGCCGGGGCATCATTGCCTGCCCGACGATCCGAACGGCTTCTGCCTGCTGGCGAACATCGCCGTCGCCATCCATGCCGCGCGGGCGGCGGGACTTGCGCATCGCTTCGCGGTCGTCGACTGGGACGTGCATCATGGCAACGGAACCGAGGCCATTTTCCTTGACGACCCCGATGTGCTGACCGTCTCGATCCATCAGGAGCGCAACTATCCGCTGGATACCGGCGGGGTCGAGGTCAGGGGTACTGCGGGCAGCAATGCCAACATTCCCCTGCCTCCCGGCTGTGGGCACGAAACCTACCTTCAGGCGATGGACCGTGTCGTGCTGCCACTTCTGCGCCGGCATCGCCCCGAGATCATCATCGTCGCCTGCGGCTATGATGCGGCGGCGCTGGACCCCTTGGGCCGGATGCTGCTGTCGGCTGAAAGCTTCCGCGCCATGACCGAACGGATGCAGCAAGCAGCCGCCGAGCTTTGTGCGAACCGGCTGGTGCTGGTCCACGAGGGCGGCTATTCCGAAGCCTATGTGCCGTTCTGCGGTCATGCCGCGATCGCGCAGCTTGCCGGTTCCGACATAACCGCACCGGACCCGCTGGCCGGGGTGATCGCGGCGCGACAGCCCGGTGCCCGCTGGCTCAACCACATCTCGGATCATCTGGCCGAGATTGCAGATTTTTTCGAGGTCTGAAGTGCAACATACCGATCCCGCCACGCTTTCCTTCCTTCGCAATCGCCGCTCGCATCCGCCAAAATTGCTGAGCGGACCGCCGCCCTCGCGCCAGGAGTTGATGGACCTGCTGGAGCTGGCGGCGCGCGTGCCCGACCACGGCAAGCTGGAGCCATGGCGCTTCGTGGTGCTGGAGCGCGCGACGCTGGACCGACTGGCCCCGATCCTTGGCGAACAGGTGGCGGCGACCGGCGGGGACGCCGCGGCGGTCGAAAAGGCGCGCTCGGCCTTTGCATCCCCCGTCATCGTCGCAGTTGTCTCGTGCCCCGTTGACAGCCCCAAGATCCCGCAATGGGAACAGTTCCTGTCCGCCGGCGCGGTCTGTCTTGAGCTACTGAATGCGGCGCTTGCGGCGGGCTATGGCGCGGCCTGGCTGACGGGGCCGGCCACCGCCCCGGAATTTGCGCAGGCCCATCTGGGCATTGCCGAGGGTGAGCGCATCGTCGGCCTGATCCATATCGGCCAGCGTGGCACCGCGCCTTCGGACCGTCCCCGCCCGGACATCGCGGCCAAGACGGTCTTCCTGTGACGGTGCTGACCGCCCTGGCGCGGGCATGGGGCGACCTGCTTCGCCCGCGCATCTTCGGGGTGGTTACGCTTGGCGTGCTGCTGACGCTGGTCCTGTTCGTGCTGCTTCAGGCCGGCGCCTTCTGGGCGATCCGTGCCTTCGCGCCCGAGACGATGACCCTGCCCTGGATCGGACAGGTCACGCTTGGGCACGCGCTGTCATGGGGATCGCTGATCCTGTTCCCGATCATGTCGATCTTCCTGATGGCGCCGGTCACGGCGGGGTTCGCCGGCCTGTTCGCCGAACGCGTCGCCGATGCGGTCGAAGAGACGCATTATCCCGGCACCAAGGGCCTGCCCGTGGATTTCATGGAGGGGTTGCTGGAATCGCTTGCGGTCGTGGGCGCAGTCCTTGCGGTGGCCGTCGTCTCGCTGATCCTGACGCCGTTCCTCGGGCCGCTGGCCTCGATCCTGTTTTACCTGGGCAATGGCTGGCTGCTGGGAAGAGAGTTCTTCCAGATGGCGGCGCGCCGTCACCTGCATCCCGCGCAGGCGACCGCCCTGCGCAAAACCCGGACCGCGCAGACCACCACGCTTGGCGTGCTGATCGCGCTGCTGTTGACGGTGCCGTTCCTGAACGTGCTGGTGCCGGTGCTGGCGGCGGCGGGGTTCACCCACCTTTACCACCTGGGCCGGCGCTAGCTGGTCCAGGCCTCGATATCAGCGCGGGTGATGACGCCGCCCAGAATGATATAGGCCGGCACCGCCCAGATGACCCCGGCGATCACCGTTGCCAGCAGCATCTTCTTCTTCAGCTTGGGCTCATGGGGGGCGCCAGCCGGGGTGCCAGGGGTCACCTCCCCTGCTTCGGCCTGGCTTTGCTGGCCGATTGGCAGCAGGACGAACAGGACCAGAAACCACAGGATCGTGTAAAGGACGATGCCGCCAGTCAGGTTCATCAGATCTGCTCCAGTTCGATCAGGCAGCCATTGAAGTCCTTCGGATGCAGGAACAGCACCGGCTTGCCATGCGCCCCGATCTTTGGTTCGCCCGACCCCAGAACGCGCGCGCCCTCGGACTTCAGGCGATCGCGGGCGGCCAGAATATCCTCGACCTCGAAGCACATGTGGTGAATGCCGCCCGAGGGGTTCTTGTCCAGGAACCCCCGGATCGGGCTGTCGTCGCCAAGGGGATGCAACAGCTCGATCTTGGTGTTGGGCAATTCGATGAAGATGACCGTGACGCCGTGATCCGGCTCGTCCTGCGGGGCGCCGACCGATGCACCCAGCGTTCCGGCATATTGCGCGGCTGCTGCGGCCAGGTCCGGCACGGCAATGGCCACGTGGTTCAAACGTCCGATCATGCGCTCCTCCGTCTTTCCCGTTGTTCTAGGACGCCCGGCAGCGGTGGAAAAGCGAAAACCGGACCCGGCCGTTAACCGCTTCTTAGGGGAAAGGCGCGACCTTGGCCGCAGCAAGGCATTCTTTGAGGGGTTTCCACGATGACCGATGATCTGACGAATCTGCTGGATGACGCCCCCACCTGGCGGCTGAACCTGCCCCACCGCCCGCTGACCGGATTGACCGTGCTGGTGGTCGAGGATTCGCGCTATGCGTCCGAAGCGGTGCGCTTGCTGTGCCTGCGTTCCGGCGCACGGATCCGGCGTGCCGACACGATCCGGGCGGCGCTGCGGCATCTGCAGACCTATCGTCCCGGTGTCATCATCGTCGACATGGGCCTGCCCGATGGGGACGGCGCGGACATGATCCGCACCATCGCGCGCGGGCTTCCGCGCGTTCCCGTCATCCTGGGCATTTCCGGGGATGAAGGGAACCGCGACGCCGCGATGCGGGCCGGGGCGGACGGCTTCATCGCCAAGCCCATCGAAAGCCTGGCGCAGTTTCAGCAGACCATCCTGGCGTCGTTGCCAGGGCAAGCCCGCCCCACCGGCCCGCGACTGGTGGCCGACGAGATGATCGTGCCCGACCATGCCACGCTGCGCGACGATCTGGCCCATGTGGTCGAGGTCCTGTCCGTCGCCGATGACGAAACCGCCATCGACTATATCGCGCGCTTTCTTGCAGGTGTGGCGCGGTCGGCGCATGACCGCCCGCTGGAAGATGCGGCAACTGCGCTTGCCCGCGACCATGCCCGCGGACAGGCGCTCGCGGGTGAACTCGCGCGCGTCAGCGGGATGGTGCAGGACCGGTTGGCCTCGGTTCAGGGGCTTTGACGCAAAGCCGCCGTCATCTCGGACAGGCGGCGCCGCTGGCTGCCATCGGGCGCGAAATTCTCGGGCGACAGCCATGCGTCAAAGGCCTCACGCACCGCGGGCCATTCACCGTCGATGATCGAGAACCAGGCGCTATCCCGGTTGCGGCCGCGCACCATCAGGTGCTGGCGGAACGTGCCCTCGTAAAGAAAGCCGTAACGGCGTGCGGCCACTATCGAGGGTTCGTTCAGCGCGTTGCATTTCCACTCGACCCGGCGATAGCCCGCCTCGAATGCCCAGCGGATCATCAGCATGATCGCCTCGGACGTGGCGGGTCCGCGCTGCAGCACGGGCGAGATCTGGATATTGCCGATCTCGATCACGCCATTCGGCCGGTCAAGCCGCATGAACGAGGCAAGCCCACCGACCTTTCCGGTCGCGTTGTCGCGCAGGGCGTAGAAACAGGGATCGGGCTTGCCCGCCACGCTTTCCTGCCACGCGCGATAGGCGGCAATATCCGGGAACGGGCCATAGCCCATATAGTCCCACAGCCAGTCATGACCGCGATTGGCTTCGTACAGATCCTCGGCGTGGCGCACGGGGTCCAGCGGCTCAAGCGTCACGAAGCGACCGGCAATGGTTTCGCCCGGCGCCGGGGGTTGGTGAAAGCCGGTAACGACGGGGCCAATCTTGCGTTCGGACATGCCTGCCTCGATCTGGAAAACTCAGGCGAGCATCCTCGGATCCTGGCCAAGGTCAAGGCCCGGAAAGATCGCGCGCTCCAGCGTCTCGCGTTCGGTACCAAACAGCCCGCGCATCGCCCAGGCGGCATAGGCACGAATATCGCGGGTGGGCATCAGGTCGCGGTCGGCGTAAAGATCGCCGTCGCGCAGGCCCGGCCAGTCGCCGAAGGCCTTGCCCCCCTGGATCGCGCCGCCCGCCATCAGCATCGCGCCGCCGGTGCCATGGTCGGTCCCGTTCGAGCCGTTCTCGCGCACGGTGCGGCCGAATTCGGTCATGGCTAGGACGGTGGTCGATCCCCAGTTCTGGCCCAGCCCGTCGCGCAGCGCCAGGATCGAGGCTGCCAGCTTGTCGAGGGCACGACCGATCACCGGCCCCTGGTTCGCGTGGCTGTCCCAGCCCCCGATCGAAAAGGCGGCGATGCGCGCGGCGCCGTTCAGGCGCGAGGCGGCAAAGGCGCCCAGTGCGGCCTCGTCCGCGGTCGGCCCCTTGCCGCGCGCGGTTTCTCCGGCCTCGGCGGAGATGCGAAAGGCATCGCGCGCCGCGTCTCGGAACATGGGATCGTCGTGATA
This sequence comes from Paracoccus broussonetiae, assembly GCF_031854425.1. Taxonomy (NCBI): domain Bacteria; kingdom Pseudomonadati; phylum Pseudomonadota; class Alphaproteobacteria; order Rhodobacterales; family Paracoccaceae; genus Paracoccus; species Paracoccus broussonetiae. Next base: position 25,516 of record NZ_JAVRQI010000010.1, read on the forward strand.
GACATGGTCCAGCAGCATTTGCGCCTGCGGCGACAGGTCCAGCGAGGATTTGGGCGCCCAGCCCAGATGCGCGGCCTCTCCGGTCAGGATCTTCATCTGCTCCAGCCCGACGGCATAGGCGGTTTCGGCCGTGGTGCCGGGCATCGCCTGAAGCAGCCGGTTCAGCCAGCCGCCGATGCGCCAGTCCACCGGAAGGTCGTTGCCGGTTCCCGCCTCAAGCAGGTCCTGACCGTCGAAGTGACTGCGTTTGTCGCGATAGGGGGTCGAAACCGCATGGGCAAAGGCCAGCTCGCCCTTTTCCCACAGCGGCATCAGCGGACCAAGCCGGGGATGCAGGGCATAGAACCCGTCCAGGTCGAGCGCCCCATTGTCCGGCCCCGTCGAGATGTTCCGGCGCAGCTTCGCCAGCATCGGGTCGCCGTAAGGCTGGATCGCGTCCAGCCCGTCCATGGCCCCCCGCAGGATGATGACCACCAGCCGGTTGTCCGAAGGCAGCGCCGCGAAGGTCATCGAGGTCATCAGCGGATGCGCAGCAGCCGAGCAGCCGATCAAAGCGGCGGATTTCAGGAACAGACGCCGGTCCAGTTCGATCATCGCATCGCTCCTTATCGCCGGTTGAAGTCGTTCGAGGCCAGGACCAGCGCCACGCCCTCGGCCTGGCTTTCCGCCTTGGGCACTGCCCAGGCCAACTGATCCGAGCGGGTATCGCCCAAGGCGGTGTCCAGCAACTCGCGCGGGTCGGGCAACTGCGGCACCAGATTGCGCGGCGCGCGCATCGCCCACGAGATGCGTGCGGCCAGAAGCTGAGGCTCGATCCAGGCTTCCGGTCCCTCGGCCCAGCCGTCGGGTCCGGTCGGACGCAGCCAGGGCTGGCCCATCAGCATCATGTGGTTCGCAGTCAGACCGGGCAGATTCGGAAAGTCCAGGTGCCGCACCTGATCGCCAGTGACACCCAGCGCCCGAAACCCCGCCACCATCAGATCAAAGGGCTGGCGCACCTTGGCGCGAAGGCTGGCCATCGTCTCGGGATGGGTCAGCATCACGCGATAGACCTGCGGCAATTGCCCGTTCGTGTCGCGCCAGGTCGCGGCCATTGCATCGACCAGCTCGGGCGATGGGCTGTCCGAGACGAAATGCACGGCCAGCTTGCGCGACACGAATTGCGCGGTTTCGGGCCGGCGTGCGATGTCGCGAAAGGCGGCGCGGATGTCACGCAGCTCGCCCGGCCCCTTCCCGCCATAGGACTTGCCCAGCACGGTCTCGGCCCCTGGTTCGGCGATCTGCGGACGATAGGAGAAGCCGTCTTTCGCGGAATAGCTCAACCCGGTCATCAGCTCGGCCAGCTCGCGCACGTCACGCTGGGTATAGGGCGCGCCCACGCCCAGCGAATGCAGCTCCATCGCTTCGCGCGCCAGGTTCTCGTTCAGGCCAAAGGCCTTTTCGGCGCGGCGCCGCGCCATTTGCGAGTTCGGCCCGCGGCTGGTGTTCTGGTTCAGATAGACCAGCATCATCGGGTGGGTATCGGCGGCGAAGAACAGATCCTCGAAACGGCCATTGATATGCGGCCGGATCGCCTCGTCGTGAAAGGCCATCGCCAGCGCGTTCGTCTGCACGCCATCGGGCCGGACCGTGAAATGGTCAGACCAGAACTGCGCCAGCCTTTCGCCGAATCCGGTCGGATCCTCGACCGCGCGGGCCAGCCGACGCTGCAGGTCGCGCACGGTCAGGCGGCTGTTTTCGACGTTATAGGCCTGGAACTCTTCTTTCGCGGCTTCGCCGCTGTCGCGCGCCTTGCGCAGCTCGTTCAGGCGCAAGGCCCGCTTCTGCGCCTGCGCTGTCGAGACCGCTTCAGCGCCCGTCCGCGTGCTGGCCGCGATGCCCTGAAGCAGCGCAACGGGGCTTGGGGGCGGCGGCGTCAGCGGCGACAGGCCATAGCCAAGCCGGATCGCCGCAGCCTGAGGAGAATCGAATACCATGCGAGAACCTGCAACCCGGGAAGAAATGTCCCGGCGCAGTTTATCTCATGCCCGGCGGGCAAGGTCAGCACACGCTTTCGACAGCAGGCGGCGCGGCCGCGGAGTCTTGCCGAGGGTTTGCGCCCCCGGCAAGCACATGGTCAGGCCGCGATCATTCGCGCGGCAGCGCACGCAGGCGCAGTTCGCGCATCTGCTCGTTCGTGGGCTCGCTCGGCGCGCCCATCATCAGATCCTCGGCGCGCTGGTTCATCGGGAACATGATGACCTCGCGGATGTTCTGCTCATCCGCCAGCAGCATGACGATGCGGTCGATGCCGGCCGCGCAGCCACCGTGGGGCGGCGCGCCATAGCGGAAGGCCTTGACCATGCCGCCGAAACGCTTCTCGACCTCGTCATGGCCATAGCCGGCCAGTTCGAAGGCCTTGAACATGATTTCCGGCTTGTGGTTGCGGATCGCGCCCGAGATCAGCTCATAACCGTTGCAGGCCAGGTCATACTGATAGCCCTTGACCGTCAGAGGGTCGCCCGACAGCGCCTCCATCCCGCCCTGCGGCATCGAGAAGGGGTTGTGGCTGAAATCGATCCGGCCCTCGTCACCCTTTTCATACATCGGGAAGTCGACGATCCAGGCGAACCTGAACTGGTTTTCGTCGGTCAGGCCAAGTTCGCGACCGATTTCGTTGCGGGCGCGACCGGCGACAGCCTCGAAGTTCTCGGGCTTGCCGCCCAGGAAGAAGGCGGCATCGCCCTCGCCCAGACCCAGTTGCAGACGGATCGCCTCGGTCTTCTCGGCGCCCAGCGCCTTGGCGATCGGGCCGGCAGCCTCGGTCGAGCCATCCTCGGCCTTGCGCCAGAAGATATAGCCCATGCCCGGCAGACCCTGCGCTTGGGCAAACGCGTTCATGCGATCGGCGAATTTGCGGCTACCGCCGGTCGGGGCGGGAATGGCGCGAACCTCGGTCCCGTCCTGCTCCAGCAGTTTCGCGAAGATCGCAAAGCCCGAGTCGCGGAAATGGTCGCTGACGATCTGCATCTCGATCGGATTGCGCAGGTCGGGCTTGTCGCTGCCGTATTTCAGCATCGACTCGGCATAGGGGATGCGCGGCCATTCGGCATCGACCGGACGGCCCTTGCCAAATTCCTCGAACAGGCCCTGAATGACCGGCTGGATCGCAGCGAACACGTCCTCCTGCTCGACGAAGGACATTTCCAGGTCAAGCTGGTAGAAATCGGTGGGCGAGCGGTCGGCGCGCGGGTCTTCGTCACGGAAGCAGGGCGCGATCTGGAAATACTTGTCGAAGCCAGCGACCATGATCAGCTGCTTGAACTGCTGCGGCGCCTGCGGCAACGCGTAGAATTTGCCCGGATGCAGACGCGACGGCACCAGGAAGTCGCGCGCGCCCTCGGGGCTGGAGGCGGTGATGATCGGGGTCTGGAATTCGGTAAAGCCCTGATCCCACATCCGGTTGCGGATCGAGCGGATCACCTTGGACCGCAGCATGATGTTCTGGTGCAGGCTGTCGCGGCGCAGGTCGAGGAAGCGATAGGCAAGCCGCGTTTCCTCGGGGTAGTCCTGCTCGCCGAAAACCGGCAGCGGCAGGTCATCGGACGGGCCAAGCACCTCGGTCGCGGTGGCATAGACCTCGATCTCGCCAGTCGGCAGCTTGGGGTTGATCAGGCTGGCATCGCGCAGCTTCACGCGCCCGTCGATGCGGATCACCGTCTCGGCCCGCAGCTTTTCCAGCGCGGCAAAGGCCGGGCTGTCGCTGTCGGCGATCACTTGGGTGATGCCGTAATGGTCGCGCAGGTCGATGAAAAGCACGCCGCCATGATCACGGACCCGATGGACCCAGCCCGACAGTCGGATTTCGGAACCGGCATTGGCGGCGGTCAGCTCGCCGCAGGTGTGGCTGCGATAGACGCTCATCATCTTTTCCCCTTGGTATCAGCGCACGCATGAACCGCTTGTGCCGGGGGAAGTCAAGCTTTCAGAAGGGCCGGACCACGTTGCCGGAATAGAAATAGGTGCCCATCCCCACGGCAAAGAGCACGTTCCCCGCCACCGCATGCAGCAGCCAGGCCGAGGGGAAGCCGTGGCGCAGATAGGCGCGGGCAAAGAACCATCCGCCGATGAAGGTCAGGATCGCGACCACCCAGGACCAGTACATCAGATGGGCAAAGGAAAAGATCGCCGCGTTCAGCGCGATTGCCGGATGCCCCTGCGGCAGCAGCGGGGCATAACGGTGGAAGAACAGCGGGCGAAAGATCAGTTCCTGCGGCAGCGCGGACAGAATCGGATAGAAGGTCCAGACTACCAGCAGGAATTCGGGGCGGTTGCGCACCATGTTGAACAGCGCGCCAGGATAGAACCACCACAGCAGCGCGACCCCGATGACAAAGCTGGCGACGGCCATTCCCAGAAGCTCGCGCCAGGGCAAGGCCCTCCAGCCCCGCACCAGACCCCGCCACGCGAACCCGCCGGTCAGCCACAGAAGCCCAAGCCCGATGATACTGAAGACGGCCAGCGCCCGGAACAGCATGTGGCCGGGCATGAACAGCGCGATGCCCAAGGGCGCCCCGATATAGAGCGCCCCGAACTCGGCCCAAAGCAGGCGCCGGCCTACTGAAGTCGCCTGCTCAGCCATAGACGCCATTGCTTGGCCCCGCCCGCGAAGACGTTCAGGTCCACGTTGCCCTGCACGCCGGGCACGATGCCGGTGCCGGTATATTGCCAGAAGCTGTAGGGTTGGCCCGGATAGACGATACGGGGATGGCCCGCGACCGAGCGCAGCCAGAACTCCTCGGGCCAGCTGCCCAGGTTGTTGTCCCGGTAGAAGTCGACCGTGGTATAGATGATCGGCCGTTGGCCATAATGGCGATGCAGGATGTCCTTGAAGATCTTGGCCTCGCGCAGCACCTCGTCGCTGGGCGGACGGCGGGGGCAGGTCTTGGACGCGGTCCATTCCAGGTCGATGACCGGCGGCATCGCTCCGCGTTCACGTGGAACATTGGCGATGAACCACGCCGCCTGCTGCGCGCCCGAGCGGCAGAAGTAGAAATAATGATAGGCGCCGCGCGGAATGCGCGCCTGCCCGGCTTCGTACCAATAGCGGCGGAAGTTCGGGTCAGCATGGTCAGCGCCCTCGGTCGCCTTGATGAAGGCGAAGCTGACCCCGGATCCGCGCACCCTGCCCCAGTCGATGTTGCCCTGATAGCGCGAGATGTCGATGCCGTGGACCGGGTGGTCATAGGGATGACCACCGACCCAGGCATGGGGTTGGGAATCGCCGAATTGCGGCCCCGCCCCGTAACCCACGGTCACCGCCGACGGTCCCCTGCGGCCACCGCCGCAGGCCGCGAGACTGACCAGTAAAACCACGCACAGGAACTTGCCCAGAATATTCATCACTGCCCTCTGTCCTTTGCCCGTCTTGCCGGAGCTTTGGACCTTTATCGCAAAGGCACAGAGTTCTGTCACGATGCCGTGACAGTCACGATCATGTCAGTCGATCTCGCTTGGAGTGTTGCAGGCAGGACCCAGCGCACGGCATCGGCGGAATACGGCCTCTCCCTGTCGGGCAGCGGTGCCTCCGGTCCATGGCTGAGACCTGCGCAGACAACCCGCCTTGCGACCGGGCTCAGGCGGCTTCTATCAGGAAATCTACCAGCAACCGGGCCAACAGATCGGGGGCCTCAAGCGGGATCATGTGGCCAGTGGGCAGGATTTCCAGCCGCGCGCCGGGAATGGCCTGCGCCATTTCCACCGATTCCTCGACGCTGCGCAGGCGGTCGCGGTCCCCGGCCACCACCAGCGTCGGGCAACGGATCGACGCCAGCTGGTCAAGGTCGCCCTCGCGGCGAAACATGGCCTGGCGGCGAAAGGTCTCGCCTCCCAGCCGCAGGCTCATGTCGTGAATGCGCGAGATCAGGGTGGAATCGCCCTCGTGTTCGGGCGCAAGGGACTGCGCGATGGAACGGCGCGAGACGCCCCGAAACACGGCGGCGTTTGCCCCCAACGCGACCGCGCGCCGACGCTCCTGCAACTCACTGTCACTTCGCGACGAGGTCGCGATCAGGACCAGGCGCGAGACACGCTCGGGCGCGATCCGTGCCATTTCGCGCGCGACATAGCCGCCCATGGAAAAGCCGATCAGCGCGAAACGGGCGGGCGCGGCGTCCAGCGTGTCCCGGGCCATTTCGGCAATCGTGGTCGCCCGGGCCGGATCGGCATGGGTCAGCGGTCCGAACCGCTGCAGCGCCGGGGCGATATCGGTCCAAAGATCGCGGTCCAGCATAAAGCCGGGAACAAGCGTCAGGGCCATTGTCCCTCTCTGTCCTTGGCTTATCCGCGTCAGTTCGCGTCGGGAATCAGCTTGCCGGGATTCATGATTCCTTCGGGATCCAGCGCCTGCTTGATCGCCGCCATCACCGCGACCCCCTCTCCATGTTGGGCGCGCATCAGCGGGCGCTTGCCAACCCCGACGCCATGTTCACCGGTGATGGTGCCGCCGACGGCCAGCGCGCGTTCCGCCATGCGGGTCGCGACTCGTTTCGCGGCGGCAAGCTCTGCCGCATCCCCCGGCATGATCAGAAGCTGCGAATGGAAATTGCCGTCGCCGACATGACCGACCATCGGGCCAATCAGCCCCTCGGCCCGGATATCGGCGGCGGCGGCGGCCACGGCCTCGGCCAGATGCGACATCGGCACGCAGACATCGGTCACGACCGCCGTCGCGCCCGGACGCAGCGCAAGGCAGGCGCGATAGGCGCCGTGGCGCATCTTCCACAGGGCCGCGCGATCCTCGGGCGTGGTTGCCCAGTCAAAGCCCTGCCCGCCGAATTCGGCCGCAAGCTCGCCGAACTTCTGGGCGTCCTCCTTGACCGTCGCGGGCGAGCCGTGGAACTCGACCATCAGGTGGGGGCCTTCGTGCAGATGCGTGCCCGCATATTGGTTGAAGGCGCGCGCGGCATCACCATCGACGAATTCGATCCGCGCCATCGGAATTCCCGACTGGATGGTCGCGGTCACGCATTCGACCGCCTCCTCCAGCGTGCCAAAGGCGCAGACGGCCGCGGCCATTTCCTCGGGCTGGCCGTGCAGGCGCAGGGTCAGTTCGGTGATGATGCCCAGCGTGCCTTCCGATCCGACGAACAGCGCGGTCAGATCATAGCCCGCGCTGGACTTCGCCGCCCGCGTCCCGGTGCGGATGACACGCCCGTCGGCGAGAACGACCTCAAGCGCCAGGACGTTGTCGCGCATGGTGCCATAGCGCACGGCTGTGGTGCCGCTGGCACGGGTCGCCGCCATGCCGCCCAGGCTGGCATTGGCACCGGGATCAACCGGGAAGAACAGGCCTGTCGCGCGCAATTCGGTGTTCAGCGCCTCGCGCGTGACGCCAGGCTGGACGCTGGCCTGCAGGTCGCCGGCACGCACCTCGATCACGCGGTCCATCTTCATCAGGTCGATGACGATGCCGCCATGAATGGCCAGCGCATGCCCCTCAAGCGACGTGCCGGTACCCCAGCCGATCACCGGAATGCGGTGCTGATGGCAGATGCGCATGACGGCCGCGACCTCGTCGGTCGAAAGGGGCCAGACGACCGCGTCAGGCGGCGGGGCGCGGTGAAAGGTTTCGGATACGCCATGCAAATCGCGATCGGCCTGCGACTGGGAAAAGCGCGCGCCCAGAAGCTGGCTGAGCGCCTCGGCGGCCTGAACGGGTATCGGCATGGTGTCCCTCCTGATTGCAGGCCGGTCATAATCCCGCGCGTGCCCCAAGGACAAGCGGGCCATGCGCATCCCCGGCAGGGAAAGAGGAGTCAGGCGCGCGCGCCACCGAAAATCCCCCTGACCGCGCCGATCACGGGCGAGATCACATGCTGGACCAGCGGAATCAGGATAAAGCCCAGCACCAGACCGAATATCCCGTCCAGAAACGCCGTCGTGGCCCAGCCGGCAGCCCCCGCGACCTGCGGCAAGGCCTGTGCCGCGGCCTCGGACCGCTCGCGCACCCATTGATAGGGCTGGTGCATTCCCAGTTCGTGCAGCCCGTGGACCACGATCTGCCCGCCGACCCAGATCATCGCGGCGGTGCCGACCACGGTCAGCACCTTCATGAAACCCGGCATGAAGCGGACAAGCCCGCGCCCGAAGCCTGCCAGCGCCCCACCCCGTTCGACCAGGTGCAGGCCGAAATCGTCGGCCTTCACGATGATCGCGACAAAGCCATAGACCGCCACCGTGATCCCGACGGCGACGATGGCCAGGATCAGCGCCTCTTTCCAGATCGGGTCGCCATCGGGGATCGCGGCCAGCGCGATGGTCATGATCTCGGCCGACAGGATGAAATCGGTCTTGATCGCGCCCTTGACGCGCTCTTCCTCAAGCCCGGCAGCGCCATCCTCGGTCGTCTGCAACTGCGGCTCGTTCACCTTGTGATGGCCAAGGGCATGCATGACCTTCTCGGCACCTTCGAAGCAAAGATAGCTGCCCCCCAGCATCAGAAGCGGGGTGATCGCCCAGTCGGCAAAGGCAGACAGCAGCAGCGCCACCGGCAGCAGGATCACAAGCTTGTTGATCAGCGATCCTCGCGCGATGCGCAGGACGATCGGCACCTCGCGCGAGGCGGAAAAGCCGTGGACGTATTTCGGTGTCACCGCCGCATCGTCGATGACCGCACCCGCGGCCTTGGCGCCCGCCTTGGCCGCCTGCCCCGCCACGTCGTCGACGGAAGACGCCGCAATCTTGGCGATTCCCGCCACATCATCCAGCAGCGCCAGCAAACCGCTCATCCGTCATCCTTTTCGCCTGCGGCCGTTCACGGCCCTGTGATGCCCTTGTGCGAAACGAACGCAGGGCGCGCAAGTGCGGTTCGCCGCGCCGCGCATTTTCCCGAAGGTCAGGACCGGCGCAGCGGAGCCATGGCGAACATCGGCCCGGTCGCCTGACCGGTCGGAGAGCCGCCTGCCGGCTCCTCGGACAGCGCGATGCGCACGCCCTCGACCATATCGATCCCTTCGGGCAGGCTTGTGCGCATCGGCCCCTTGCGCGCCACCAGCCCCAGCGAGACCGGGGCCGAGCCGTCCGGGCTGATCCACCAGACCTGCCAGTCTCGCCCCTCGGGCACGGTGCCATCCATCAGCATTACCTCGACCTCGCGCCCGTCCACGCGGGCATCGACGCGCATGGTCGCATCGGACGAGGCCAGCGCGGCCTGATAGCTGGGCAGCTCCGGCCCCCGCAGCACGGGCAGCGCCAGCATCACCACCAGCGCCACGGCCGCGACTGCGCCCGCGGCCGCGGAAATCAGCGGCAGCGGGCGCTGCCACCAGCGGATGCGGCTGTCGATCATATGGCTCAGCGGCGCAGAGATATGACCCAGATCCTCGCGGATGCGCTGACGCGCGCGCACCGGGGGCATGACCGGGGTCAGTTCCTCGGCAAGCACCGCCAGCCGTTCCTGCCAGTCGCGGACGCGCTGGGCGAATGCGGGATCGGCGGCAAGGCGCGCCACGGCCTGCTGCGCGTCGTCCGGGGCAGCCAGGCCAAGGGCGATCTCGGCGGCCAGGATATCGTCCTGCTGCTCGGGGGTCAGGTCCGGTTCGTGGCCGGGATCCGGGGGCGTATCCTCGCTCATCTGTTCACGCATTCCTTCAGCCGCAGCAGGCCCCGGCGCAACCAGCTTCGCAGGGTGTTCAGCGGCACGCCCTGGCGCTCGGCCAGGTCGGCATAGGTCAGCCCCTCAAGATAGACGGCGCGGACAACACCTGCCTGGCCGGGCTCCAGCTCGTCCAGGCAGGCGGCCAGCAGGCTGTGCTGCTGCCCGCGGATCGCCGCCTGTTCCGGCGAAGCGCCCAAGGCCGGGATCGACGCGGCAGCCTCGGCCGGGGCAAAGGCGGGACGGGAATCGCGCGCCCGCAGCCGGTCGATGGCGCGGTTGCGGGCGATGGTGATCAGCCAGGTCATCGGCGACAACCCGTTCGCCGAATAGCGCGAGGCCCCGCGCCAGATGTTGAGATAGACTTCCTGAAGCGTCTCTTCCGCCTCGGGGCGGTCCTTCAGCAGCGACAGGCAGACCGCATGCAGCTTGGCCGAGGTCGCATCATAAAGCGCGTCGAAGGCCGACCGGTCGCCCTGTGCGACACGCATGATCAACCCTTCCAATGCGATCCGGCGCGCGTCGGTCAAGCGGGCGGGTCCTTCTTCCAGCAATTCGCGAAAGCTTAGAAACAGCGCGCCGGGCCGTCAATCAAGGCCACAGGCGAAGTTCCGCCCATGCGCGGGTGCTTGCACGTCCTGCCCGAATGCGCAATCAAGACGATGTTGCGACAAAAGGGCCCGAGTGATGCTGGACGTGAACGCCAAACCCACCGAAGAAATCGACCTGCGCGAGACGTTTGGTCTGAACAGCGAGATGAAGGTCAAGGGGTTTGCCGACCGAACCGATCGCGTGCCCGAGATCGACCCGACCTACAAATTCGATCCCGACACCACCATGGCGATTTTGGCGGGCTTTGCCTATAACCGCCGGGTGATGATCCAGGGCTATCACGGCACTGGAAAATCGACCCATATCGAACAGGTCGCGGCGCGCCTGAACTGGCCCTGCGTGCGGGTCAACCTGGACAGCCATGTTTCCCGGATCGACCTGATCGGCAAGGATGCGATCAAGCTGGTCGACGGCAAGCAGGTCACGGTCTTCCACGAAGGCATCCTGCCCTGGGCGCTGCGGAACCCGACCGCCATCGTCTTCGACGAATACGACGCGGGCCGCGCGGACGTGATGTTCGTGATCCAGCGCGTGCTGGAAGCCGACGGCAAGCTGACCCTGCTGGACCAGAACGAAGTCATCACGCCGAATCCGTATTTCCGCCTGTTCGCCACCGCCAACACCGTGGGCCTGGGCGACACGACCGGCCTTTACCACGGCACCCAGCAGATCAACCAGGGCCAGATGGACCGCTGGTCGCTGGTCTCGACCCTGAACTATCTCAGCCACGATGCCGAAACCGCGATCGTGCTGGCCAAGAACCCGACCTACAACACCGAAAAGGGCCGCAAGGTCATCAGCCAGATGGTGACGCTGGCCGACCTGACCCGCACCGCCTTCATGCAGGGCGACCTGTCCACGGTGATGTCGCCGCGCACGGTGATCACCTGGGCACAGAACGCGCGCATCTTCGGCGACAATGTCGGCTACGCCTTCCGCCTGACCTTCCTGAACAAATGCGACGAACTTGAGCGCCAGACCGTCGCCGAGTTCTACCAGCGTCTGTTCGACGAGGAACTGCCCGAAAGCGCGGCGGTCAAGGCGGGGTGATGGGCGCGGGGGTCCGGCACGCGCTGTTGACCGCGGCCAGTTTGTTGCTGGCCGATGGTCAAAGGTGCTGCCCGGGCCCGAAGGCGGGGCGCCGCCTCGGCTTCGGGGTCGGCCCAAACGGCTCGGAACCCCATGCCCACCAGACTCAACGGCTGACATCAGGCAGCATCGAACAGGTGCAAGGCATTTCCTGTCCTCGATCAAGAACGAACCCGCCTGCCCTCAAAACCGGGCGAGCACGCGAATTCATCCAGCTTCTCCTGCACGGCAAGGAAGCCTTGGGTTCCAGCAGGTGACACCATGAAAAAATCCGACAACCCCGCCGATCCGTTCAAGAAGGCCCTGACCGAGGCGACGCGCGCCATGGCCGAGGAGCATGAGCTGAACGTCACCTTCAGCGCCGACCCCTCAGGCGTCTCGGGCGACACCATGCGTCTGCCTCAGGTCAGCCGCCGCATGACGCGGGACGAGGTGCTGCTGGCGCGCGGCACGGCGGATGCGCTGGCGATGAAGCTGCGCCATCATGATGTGGCGACCCACGCGAAATATGCGCCCGCCGGTCCGATGGCTCGCGATCTTTACGAGGCGATGGAGACCGCGCGCTGCGAGGCTCTTGGCGCCCGCGACATGCCCGGCGCGCTGTCCAACATCGACGCCAAGCTGGGGCAGGAAGCCGACCGCAAGGGCTATGGCCAGATCAAGTCCCCCGCCGACGCGCCGCTTTCGGTCGCGGCGGGCTATCTGCTGCGCCAGATCGCGACCGGCCGCGCGCTGCCGCCCTCGGCCCAGCATGTGGCGGACCTGTGGCGCCCCTTTGTCGAGCAGCAGGCCGGCGGCGATCTTCACGATCTGTCCAGGGCGCTGGCCGACCAGGCCGGTTTCGCCCGCCTTGCGCGCAAGGTGATCGCGGATCTTGGCTATGGCGACCAGCTGGGCGAAGACCCGGACGAGCCGCAGGATGACGACGCCGAGGAGAACGCCGAGCAGGACGAGGAAGCCGGCGACAACCAGTCCCGCGACCAGAGCGAGGACGATGAGGCCGAGGCCGCGCCAGAGCGCAGCCAGGAACAGACCCAGGACGAGCGTCAGGCCCAGGTCAGCATGGACGACCAGTCCGACGAGGAAATGGCCGACGAAGCCGAGATGTCCGAGGCGGAAAGCCCGCCCGACATCCCTCCGCCCGTCAGCGAAGCCAGTCCCGACTATCGCGTCTATACCCAGATCTTCGACGAAGAGATCCGGGCCGAGGATCTGGCCGACCCGCAGGAACTAGAACGCCTGCGCGCCTATCTGGACAAGCAGCTTGAGCCCCTGCGCGGCGCGGTCAGCCGCCTTGCCAACAAGCTGCAACGCCGCCTGCAGGCGCAGCAGAACCGCAGCTGGGAATTCGACAAGGAAGAAGGCGTTCTGGACGCGGGTCGCCTTGCCCGCGTGGTCGCGAACCCGACCATGCCGCTGTCCTTCAAGATCGAAAAGGATACCGAGTTCCGCGATACCGTGGTGACGCTGCTCTTGGACAATTCCGGCTCGATGCGGGGGCGTCCGATCAGCATCGCGGCGATCTGCGCGGACGTTCTGGCGCGCACGCTGGAACGGAGCCAGGTCAAAGTCGAGATCCTGGGCTTCACCACCCGCGCATGGAAGGGCGGCCAAAGCCGCGAACAATGGCTGGCCAACGGCCGTCCCGCCCATCCCGGTCGGCTGAACGATCTGCGCCACATCATCTACAAGGCCGCCGATGCGCCCTGGCGGCGCGTGCGCCCGAACCTTGGTCTGATGATGAAAGAGGGTTTACTGAAGGAAAACATCGACGGCGAGGCGCTGGAATGGGCCCATCGTCGCCTGACCCGCCGCCCCGAGGCGCGGCGCATCCTGATGGTGATCTCGGACGGGGCGCCGGTCGATGACAGCACGCTGTCGGTGAACCCGGCGAATTTCCTGGAAAAGCACCTGCGTGACGTGATCGCCATGATCGAAAAGCGCCGTCAGGTCGAACTGCTGGCGATCGGCATCGGCCATGACGTCACCCGCTATTACCAGCGCGCGGTGACGATCACCGATGCCGAGCAGCTGGCGGGCGCCATCACCGAACAGCTTGCCGCCCTGTTTGAAGCCGATCCCAGGAAGCGGGCCCGCGTCCTTGGCATGAATGCGGCGCGTCGGGGCTAGTCCCCTCGCGCGCCGTGCCATGCGCTGTGATCGCTTGATTTGGCCTCGCGCCTCATGCGACCACTGCGACATCGGTGGAGGCGCGACGTGCTGCGAATAGGCTTCTTCATTCCGGAATTTCCGGGTCAGACCCATATCTTCCTGTGGCGTGAACGACAGGCGTTGGCGGAAATGGGGATCGAGGCGGATCTCGTCTCGACCCGGCCGCCGCCGCGCGCGGTTGCCTCGCATAGCTGGGCGGCCGAGGCGCAGCGCCAGACACGCTATCTGATGCCCGTCTCGACCGCTGGGCTAGCCTCGGCCGGGGTCGAGGCGCTGCGCGCACCCACGGGGCTGGCGCGCGGGGTCTCGGCGGCACTGGCGGCCGAAACGCGGGGGGGCGCCAAGCAGAGATTGCGGATGCTGGGCCTGCTGGCAATGGCCGCACGGCTGAAGATGATTGCCCGAGAACGCGGCTGGGATCACGTCCATGTCCATTCCTGCGCCGACAGCGCCAATATCGCCATGCTGGCCCAGCGGCTGGGCGGGCCAAGCTACAGCCTGACGCTGCATGGCCCGACACTGGAGGGTTATGGCCCGAACCAGCGCCAGAAATGGCGCCATGCCCGCTTTGCCACGATCATCTCTCGCCTGCTGGCCGGGGTCGCGACGCGCGAGATCGGCCCCGACCTGCCGGCGGTGGTCAATATCGCGCCGATGGGCGTGGACCTGTCCCAGATCCGCCGCAGCCATCCCTGGCATCCGCCCGCCCCCGGCAAGCCGCTGCGCCTGTTCAGCTGCGGTCGCCTGAATGCGATCAAGGGGCATGACCACCTGGTCGAGACGGTCGCCCTGCTTCGGGCCAGGGGCATCGACACTCATCTGGAAATCGCCGGAGAGGACGAGCAGGGCGGCAGCGGATATCATCGTGAATTGCAGGCCCTGATCGCCGCCAAGGGTCTTGGCGATGCGGTCAGGCTGCTGGGCGCGGTCAGCGAAGGCGCGGTCCGCGATGCGCTGGAACGCGCCCATGTCTTTGCCCTGGCCAGCCTTAACGAGGGTATCTCGGTCGCGATCATGGAGGCGATGGCGATGGAGATGCCGGTCGTCGTCACCGATGTCGGGGGGAACCACGAACTGATCACGTCGGGGCAGGACGGCATCCTGCTGCCGCCCGAACGCCCGGACCTGATGGCCGATGCCATTGCGGGGTTGCTGGCCGATCCCGAGACGGCACAGCGCCTGGCCCATGCCTCGCGCGCGCGGGTGGCCGAGGCGTTCCATCATCGCCGCAGCGCCGAGGCCGTCGCCGACGGCCTGGCCCGCACCCTTCCGGGCGCGGAGCTTCGCCTGCGGCAGGCAAGAACCACCTGAGAACAAGAAAAAGAGGTGAACATGTTCCAGAGCTTCGACAGCCATTCGAATCCGACGCAGCATGTGCCGCGACTGGTCGCGCTGCGCGCCGAGCTGGCGAAACGCGAGCTTGACGGTTTCATCGTTCCACGCGCCGATGCCCATCAAAGCGAATATGTCGCCGCCCATGACGCCAGGCTGGCCTGGCTGACCGGCTTTTCCGGCAGCGCCGGCTTTGCCGTGGTGACGCCAGATCGTGCGGGCGTGTTCATCGACGGGCGCTATCGCGTGCAGGTGAAGTCCGAAATCGACCTGGGCCATTTCACCCCGGTTCACTGGCCGGAAATCAAGACGGCGGCCTGGCTGCGCGAAGCGCTGCCCGAGGGCGGACGCATCGGCTATGACCCCTGGTTGCATACCCGCCGCGAGATCAACGAGATCGAGCGGGGCCTGCTCGGGTCCGAAATCGGGCTGGTTCCTGTCGAGACGAACCCCGTCGACGCGATCTGGAAGGATCAGCCCGCGCCCCCTGTCGGGCAGGTCCGGCTGTGGCCCGACGCACTGGCGGGCGAAAGCGCGGCGGATAAGCGCGCGCGCATCGCCGCCCTGCTGAACCGGTCCGAAGCGCAGGCCGCGGTCCTGACCCTGCCCGACTCCATCTCGTGGCTTCTGAACATTCGCGGCGCGGATGTGCCGAAGAACCCGGTCATGCTGTCCTTCGCCATCATCGAGGATGACGGGCGCGTCGCCGTCTTCACCGATCCGGCAAAGCTGGGCCCCGAGATCCGGGCGGCCTTGGGCAACCAGGTGACGGTGCTTCCCCCCGATGCGCTGATCCCGGCGCTGACCAACCTGTCCGGGCCGGTCATCGTCGATCCGGCCACGGCGCCCGACCAGGTCTTTCGCCTGATCGAAAGCATGGACACCCCGATCCGCGAGGCCGCGGATCCGGTCATCATGCCCAAGGCCACGAAGAACTCTGCCGAGATCGCGGGGATGCGCGCCGCGCATCTGCGCGACGGGGCGGCGGTCGCGGACCTGCTGTGCTGGCTGGAGGCGCGCGCGCCCAGCCTTGCCGATGATCCGCTGACCGAGATCGATGTCTGTCGCAAGCTGGAAGAGTTGCGGCTGGCACGCGGCATCATCGACATCAGCTTCGACACCATCCTGGGTTCGGGTCCGAACGGGGCGATCACGCATTACCACGTCTCGGAAGCAAGCGACCGGCGCATCCTGCCCGGCGATATCGTGCTGATCGACTCGGGCGGGCAATACCCGGACGGGACGACCGACATTACCCGGACGCTGCCGATGGGCAATTTCGATCCGGCCGTCCGCCGGCCCTATACGCGTGTCCTGCAGGGCATGATCGCGATTTCGCGCGCTCGCTTTCCGCGCGGCGTCGCGGGCGGGCACCTGGACGCACTGGCCCGCGCCCCCTTGTGGGCCGAGGGCATGGATTACGATCACGGCACCGGACACGGCGTCGGCGCGGGACTGTCCGTGCATGAGGGGCCGGTCCGCATCTCGCGCGTGTCGGACATTCCCCTGCAACCCGGGATGATCCTGTCGAATGAGCCGGGCTATTACCGCGAGGGCGAATACGGCATCCGCATCGAGAACCTGATCGTCGTCGAGCCGGCGGAAAGTCCGGACGGGCGCGACATGCTGGGGTTCGAGACGCTGACCTGGTGTCCGATAGACCGCCGCCTGATCGATCCCGCGCTGATGTCCCCGGCCGAGATGGATTGGCTGGACGCCTATCACGCGCGCGTCCTGGCCGAGATCGGCCCCCTGGTGGCAGAGACCACGCGCCCCTGGCTGGACGCGGCCACCCGGCCGCTGGCGCGGGGCTGAAGGCATCGGGCGCCGCGCAGGTCGCGGCGCACCGACTTTCGGGTATTTTAAAAACGGTGAAAGCCCGGCGGTCGCGCTAGTCCGGCCTGATCCGATCCGGGTGGCGGCGCCGCCAGCTGAGCGAGTTCACGAAGGCGACCGCGATGAAGGCCGCGCCCAGAAGGCCGGTGATGTATTCCGGGATGGGGCGCAGGGTCTGGACGAACATGATGATCGACAGCACGAAGATCGACCAGAACGCGCCATGTTCAAGATAGCGGAACTGGGCCAGCGTTCCCTTTTCGACCAGCATCACCGTCATCGAGCGGACATACATCGCGCCGATGCCAAGGCCTATGGCGATCAGGAACAGGTTCTGTGTCAGGGCGAAGGCGCCGATCACGCCGTCAAAGCTGAATGATGCGTCCAGCACCTCGAGATATAAGAAGGCGCCGAAGCCACCCCGCGCCACGTCGCCGGCCGAGGGCGCGCCGCCACCCCAGCGGTCCAGGATATGGCCCAGCGCCTCGACCAGAAGATAGGTAATGACGCCCCAGATCGCCGAGATGACGAAGCTGTGCTCTTTTTCCGCGGGCAGGAAATGCATGACTGTCATCATGCAGACAAGGACGAAGCCGACCTCCATGCCGCGGATCTCTCCGAGCTTGCGCAGCGCCCCTTCGACGCCCGCGATCCAGTCAACATCCTTGCTTTGGTCGAAGAAGTAGTTGAGCGCGACCAGCATGAGAAAGGCGCCGCCGAAGCCCGCGATGGGCAAATGGGCCTCGTGGATGATGCGGGAATATTCGACGGGCTGGGTCGCGGCAAGACGCAGGGCCTCGATCGGGCCAAGGCGCGCGGCGATGACCACCACCAGCAGCGGAAACAGGACCCGCATCCCGAAAACCGCAATTACGATGCCCCAGGTCAGGAAGCGGCGCTGCCAGCGCGGCGTCATCTGTTTCAGCTTGTTCGCGTTGACGATGGCGTTGTCGAAGCTGAGCGAGATCTCAAGCACCGCGAGCACGGCGGCGATCAGGAAAAAGGACAGCGCGCCCCCCGCGGTGCTTTGGTATTGCAGGCCGATCAGCCCCGCAAGCACCAGCCCGATTGCGGTGACGATGAAGGGCCAGGTCATGTAGCGGAGTGTGGATTTCATCCGTCGTCCCCGATTGTGGACCAGCATATGCAGCCATAAGCTGCAGGCGCCCACCGGACAACCCGGGGTGGCGCAAATTTGCCGGAATTGCGGCACGAGCAGGAGAAGCGGATGAATTTCAGGCGGTTTGCGATCTATCACCTGCCCGAGGGCCCGCTTGGCGATTTCGGTGCGGCATGGCTGGGCTGGGACGCACGCGGGGTGAAAGCGGCTGATCGGCCGGCGGTGGCTGGCCTGCCCGACACGGCCGAGGCGCTGACCGACGTCCCGCGCCGCTACGGCTTCCACGCGACGCTGAAGGCACCCTTCCGGCTGGCCGAAGGGCATTCGGTGGACGACCTGATCCTGCGCTGCGGACTGGTCTGCGACCACCTGTCACCTTTCCTGCTGGACCTGCGGCTAAGTTTGGACTGGGGTTTCGTCGCCCTGCGACCGCATGCACAGCCGCCCGCCTTGCATGCGCTGGAACAGGCGCTGGTGACTCGGCTGGACGATCTGCGTGCGCCCCTGACCGCAGCCGAACGTGATCGCCGTCGCCCGGACGCCCTGCCCCCGCAGGCACGGGCGCATCTGGATCATTGGGGCTATCCCTTTGTCCTTGATCTGTTCAACTATCACCTGACCCTGTCGGGCGGGCTGGATCAGGACCGGGCCACGGCGCTGGTCGCGGCACTTGCCCCCGTGGTAAAACCGCTGATCGCGGCACCGATGGAGGTCCGGGCGGTCTCGCTGGTCGGCGAGGACGCCGAGGGCCGCATGCACCGGATCGAAGATTTCCCGTTGCGCGCTAGAACCACTTCTTCCACCTGAGAAGCGCGATTACCCCTCCGACCGAGGCGACCATCAGGACCAGCGCCATCGGAAAGCCCAGGACGCGTTGCAGGCCGGGAATGTGCTGGAAGTTCATGCCATAGATGCTGGCGATCAGCGTCGGCGGCAGGAACAGCGCCGTCACCACCGACAGCAGACGCACGCGCTCGTTCTGCTGCAGGCCGATCATGCCCATCGTGGCGTCGATGGTCATGCCGATGCGCGAGGTCAGGAAATCGGCATGGACCTCCAGCGCCTGAATGTCGCGCTGCACGGCCGACCGGACCGCGCGGGTGCCGGCGTCCTCTTTCTCGCGGTCCTGCCCGGTTCCGGCGCGGTGATAGACCAGGATCCGGTCCATCGACAGCAGCCCCATGCGCACGCGGCCCATCAGTTCGGCCTGCTGGCCGATGGTGACCAGCGCCGTTTCCAGATCTGCCGAATTGCCGCTGGCTGTCTTGCCCAGCACCTGCGCCGCGGTTGCGTCAAGGACACGCCCCACGCCTTCGGAAATATCGGCAAGCCGGCCCACGATTTCCTCGACCAGACCCAGGAAGATGCGCTCGGCGCTGGTGCAGCCGCTGCTTGAGCGGTCGGCGCGGGCCGGATAGGTCACGAATGGACGCGGCGCGTGGTGACGGACCGTGACCAGCCGCTTGCCATCCAGAATGAACGTCACAGGCATGGCCACGGGGCTGCCATCGGGAAGCTGGCCCGGCAGGACGCCGGTCATGTAATAGGTCCCGTTTTCCATATACAGCCGGTTCGAGATCTCGATCTCTTCCATGTCGGCCAGCGTCGGCACGTCATAGCCAAGCGCGTTCACCGCCTCGACCTGCTCGGCCAGCGGGCGGTAAAGGTCTATCCACAGCGCAGCGTCCAGCGGCTCGGCCGGTTGCAAAAGGGTCAAGCCGGTTCCCGACCGGACATAGGCATGCAGCATTCGTTTCGTCCTTGCGCCGTCGCGCCAGACTGCTGGGCGCGCTCGCCGGGGTCAAGCGTGGCATCGCAAGCAAGGTTTTTGCGACAGACAGGAATGTCATGCGCATTTCACACCGTCACGGCATTCTTCATGGGACAACCGGCCCGAGTATTGCCATGCCCCACTTGCCACCTCTGCGCCTTGTCGGCGCCACCATCCTGCGTGAAGGAGAGCTGCGCCAGCGGTCGGTCGCCATCATTGGCGGCCGGATCGGCAAGGGGCCATTGCCCGGCGTCGATTTGGACGGCTACCTGATCCTGCCGGGGATCGTCGACCTGCTGTATCGCCCCGAGGTGCAGGGAAGTGCCCGCCAGCGACTGCGCGCCTCGGCCGAGCGGGCGGCGGCGGCAGGGATCACGACCGCGTGGCTGGCCCCGTCCTGGTCCTGGGATGGCAGTGTAAACAGCCCCGATGCGGCCGAGGCGCTGCTGGCCGCGATGCCGCGCCAGTCCCTGCCCGATCTGCGCCCCGCATTGCGGATCGAAAGCTATCGCACGGATTGCACGCAGCGGCTGGCCGACCTGTGCCAGCGCCTGCGGATCGAGGCGGGGTGGTTCGAAAGCGACTTCGCGAGGCTTCACAACCTGCTGCAGCACGACCCGGCGGCCTTTGCGCAGGCCGCCGCGCGGCTGGGCATGACCATCCCCGCGTTGTCGCGCGACATCGAGGAAGCCGCCACACGGCGGCGCGAGGTTCCGCGGCACCTGTGCCGTCTGGCCGAAGCCTTTGACGACATCCGCGCCCGCTATGGCAGCATCGGCGATACCGGCGGTGCCATGCGCGAGACCCATTCCATGATCGGCGCAGGTCTTGCCGCCTGCCCCGCCGCCCATTCCGCGGCGGCGGCGGCGCGGGCAATGGGCGATCCGGTCCTGCTGTCGGCTGCGGACGAAGACCGGCTGCACGACCTTTTGCGCGCGGGGCTGGGGGATGCCATCGTCTCTGACGGTGCACCACACCGCATGGTGCCCGTCGCCCTGTCACTGGCCGGGTGCGATCTGGCCGCCCTGCCCCGGATATGGCCGCTGTTCTCGACCCGTCCGGCCGAGATCATGGGGTTGGCCGATCGCGGCAGGCTGGATCAGGGCTGCCGAGCCGACATGATCATCCTGTCGCGCCGGACCGGGCAAGTCGAGGCAACGATCTGCGCCGGCCGCCTTGCCTATCTGGGCGGCGAGGCAAGGTCGCGGTTCTCTCATCTGCTGTGTCGCACCGGTCGCACCGACGAAGGCCCCGTGATCGAGGGGCCGGGCATCGCCGCCGAATAGGTTCAGGCCCTGACCAGCACCGCCAGGTCGGCGACATTGGTGCCGGTCGGTCCGGTCATGACCAGCGCGCCCCCGGCCTGCAGCGCGGGGGTGGAATCGTTTCGCGCCAGCGCCACCACCGGATCGATGCCACCCGCGCGGATGGCGGCAGGGGTGCCCGGTCCGACCAGCCCGCCCGCGGCCTCGCCCGGCCCATCGCGCCCGTCGCTGCCGACCGAGGCAAAGGCCCAGTCGAAATCCACGGGTCGCGCCTCGGCCAGCAGCGCAAGACGCAGGGCGAGTTCCTGGTTGCGACCGCCCATGCCGTCCCCGGTCAGGCGCACGGTGGTCTCTCCACCCAGGGCCAGCGCCTGTCCCGGCTCCAGGCTGGGGGCAAGGCGCCAGATCGCCTCGGCGCATTCCTGCACGTCGCCCTCCAGCGGGATCGGCGCGGCGGTCGCGCCGCCTTCAACCATCGCGGTGACCGAGATCGAGTTCGATCCGACCAGAATATTGCGCGCCGGCGGCAAGGCCGGGTTTCCATCGGGCCGCAGCAATGCGGCGCGGGCCGTTTCCGGCATCCGGTCCCAGATACCCAATTGCCGCGCCAATGCCATCGCTTCGGCCCGTCCTCCGACCGGGGCCACGGTCGGCCCCGAGGCAATGACCCGCAGGTCGTCCCCCGGCACGTCCGACAGGATCAGCGCCACAATCGGCGCAGGGGACAGGCGCAACCAGCCCCCACCCTTCAGCCGCGAAAGGTTCTGGCGGATCAGATTCACCTGAGCGATATCCGCGCCCGAACCCAGCAGCAGGCGGTTCACTTCCTGCTTGTCGGCAAGCGTCATGCCCGGCGCCGGGGCGGGCAGCATGGCCGATCCTCCACCCGAGATCAGCGCGAGCACGCGGTCGTGCGGCACCGTCGCGCGCAGCAGGCCCTCGACCTCGGCCGCGGCCGCGGCGCCTTCCGCGTCGGGCTGGGGGTGGCCAGCACGCAAGACCCGCGCCCCGTCCAGCGGCGCATCGTTTCCGGCATTGGTAACGACCAGCGCCCCCGCCCCCGGCAGGACCGCAAGCGCGGCTTCGGCCATGGCGCGGGCCGCCTTCCCCAGCGCGATCACCTGCCAGCGCCCGCCCGGACCGGGCGGGTCGGCCAGCACCTCGGCCATGCCACGGCGCACCGCCGCGGCGGGATCCGCCGCAGCAATGCCCGCGCGGATCAGGTCCATCGCCCGATCGACCGACCGCATCAGTTCACCCGGTCGGGCAAGGGCCGTCCTTCGGAAAAGGCCACCAGGTTGTTCATCGCACGCATCGCCATCGCGGTGCGGACCTCTTCGGCAGCGGTGCCCAGATGCGGCAGCAGCGTCACGTTCTCCATCGCGCAAAGTGCTGGAGAGACCTGCGGCTCGCGTTCGTAGACATCAAGTCCCGCGCCCGCGATGCGGCCCTGTTGCAGCGCCTCGACCAGCGCGGCCTCGTCCACGACATCGCCACGGGCGATGTTGATCAGGAACGAATGCGGGCCCAGCTGAGCCAACTCATGCGCACCGATCAGATGACGTGTGCCCGCGCCCCCCGGCACGGCAACCACGGCGAAATCCGAGCTGCGCAGCAGCTCGTCCAGCCCCTCGACCTGCCGCGCCGGGAAGTCCAGCGCCGAGACGGTCGAGCGGTTGTGGAACAGCACCTCCATCCCGAAACCGAAATGGCAGCGGCGCGCGATGGCCTTGCCGATACGACCCATGCCGATGATGCCGACCGTCGCCCCGGTGACATGGCGGCCCAGCAATTGCGTCGGCTGCCAGCCGCGCCATTCGCCGCGACGCAGCAGCCGCTCTCCCTCGCCCGCGCGACGGGCGGTCATCAGGATCAAGGTCAGGGCAATATCCGCAGTCGCCTCGGTCACTGCATCGGGCGTGTTCGACACGATGATGCCCGCATTCGCCGCAGCCGCCACGTCGATATGATTGAAGCCCGCACCGAAATTGGCGATCAGCTTGCAGCGCAGGTCACCCCGAAACGCCTCGGCGGCGAAGCGGTCGCCCAAGGTGGGCATCACCGCGTCGAAATCGCGCATCGCGGTCGCGGCTTCTTCGGGGGAAAGCCCGCCTTCGCGGTCCAGAACGACCGTTTCGAACCGCTCGGCCAGGGCCTGTTCGGCCGCAAGCGTCATGCGGCGTGTCACCAGAAGCTTCATCAATACATCCTTCCCCCGACGGGCACCGGCTTGTCCGGCGCGATCAGCACGACCTCGCCCGATTCATCGGGCAGGCCCAGCACCAGAACCTCGGACATGAAGCGTCCGATCTGGCGCGGGGGGAAGTTGACCACGGCCAGCACCTGTTTGCCAACCAGCCCTTCGGGTGAGTAATGCCGGGTGATCTGGGCCGAGGATTTGCGCTCTCCGATCCCGGGGCCGAAATCGACCCACAGCTTGATGGCGGGACGCCGCGCCTCGGGGAAGGGTTCGGCGCGGGTGATCCGGCCGGTGCGGATATCCACCGCCGCGAAATCGTCCCAGCCGATCTGTGCGCTGGCGCCGTTTTCTCCCGCGCTCATTTCCCCAACTCCCGCCCGCGTTCGGCCGCGGCGGCGATGGTGCGGCGCATCAAGGGTGGCAGGCCGGTTTCGGGATCCATCAATTCACGCAGCCCCGCAGCCGTGGTCCCCCCCGGCGAGGTGACATTCTCGCGCAGCTTTGCCGGATCCTCATCGGCATGGACAGCCAGCGCGCCGGCGCCAGCGACGGTCGCCCGCGCCAGTGCCAGCGACAGATCCGGCGACAGGCCTTCGGCCACGCCGGCGGCGGTCATCGCCTCGATCAGATGGAAGACATAGGCCGGCCCCGATCCCGACAGCGCCGTTACCGCGTCGATCTGATCCTCGCGATCAAGCCGCACGACGCGGCCAACGGCCAGAAGCAGCGCCTCGGCCAGCGCGACATCGGCGGCCGAGGCCTTGTCATTGCCGATGATCGCGCTGATGCCCTGCCCGATCGCAGCGGGCGTATTCGGCATGGCGCGCACGATGGGAGAGGTCGGAAACGCCGCCTCATAGGCCGCAATGGTGACGCCCGCCGCGACCGACAGGACCAGCGTGTCTGCGCCATAGCCGGTCAACTGGGGCAGCACGCCCGCCATCATCTGCGGTTTGACCGCAATCACCAGAACGGCCGGAGACTTCGGCAATTCACCGTTTATGGAAATACCCAGCCCTGACAGTTCCGCACGCGGATTGGGATCGACCACATGCACTGCGCCCGGTTCCAGCCCGTTCTTCAGCCACCCGTCCAGAAGCGCCCCGCCCATGCGACCACAACCGACCAGGACCAGCCCACGGGCATTCAACGCCGAAATATCCATTGCATTCCCCCTGCTTGGCCGCCCGAACCGGTTTCAGGGGCGGCTCCTCAGGCTCGTCCGTAGGCCTCGGACATCGCGATGTCCATAGCTGCGGCAGGTGTCGAGTCCCCCCAGCAGGCCAGTTGGAAGCAAGGATAGAAGCGTTCGGCCGAATCGATGGCGTTGCGGATCATCTGGTCGATCTGCTCGGGGCTGGCGATGGCATCGCCCGACAGAACCAGACCATAACGCCAGACCATCAGCTTTTGCGGCACCCAGAAGGTGAACCCGCCATCCCAGACCTGATCGTTGGCAAGGTTCAGCACCTCGTAAAGCGCGGGAAGCCGGTCGCTGGGCGGGTCCATGTCGAAGGTGCAGATCAGGCGCAGCACCTCGTCACGCGGGGACCATGCCAGCGTGATCGAATAGTTGCGCCACTGCCCTTCGACCGCCATGGCGATCTGGTCCTCGGCCAGGCGATCGAAATCCCATTCGTGATGGGTCGCGACCGTCTCGACGATGTCGATGGGATGGATCTCGTCACTGTGAATGAAGTCACCAAGCTGCGCCATTTTCCCTGCCTTTCCAGAGTAGGGTGAGCCCACCCCAACCTTGGTGGACCCCAGCTACACCCGGCGTTGTCTCCGGGCGCGCCTACAATATATCGTGTTACCGTTCCATCTGGGTGTAAAGAGGAAATGATGCTACACGCCGCAGTTTTGCTGCAATTGCATTCCCCCCGCAGCGGGCAGGAGAACCGGGCATGACGGATGGCACGGCACGCGACCACGGTGGCGATATCGATCGCGCCGCGCAGGTCTTCGGAGGCACGGACTGGATCGATCTGTCGACCGGCATCAACCGCCGGCCATGGCCGGTCCCCGCGATGTCGGCCCATGCCCTGACCGCGCTGCCGACCCGCGCCGATGAGGCTGGGCTGATCCGCGCCGCCGCCCGCCGCTATGGCGCGCCCGAATCCCAGATCCTGCCTCTGGCCGGGGCCTCGGCAGCGATCCAGCTTCTGCCGCATGTCATCGCGGGTCGCCGGGCCTCGGTCCTGTCGCCGACATATAACGAACATGCCTCAAGCCTGCGGGCAGCGGGATGGGACGTGGCCGAGACCACCGACCCCGAATCGCTGACTGGCGAGCTTGCGGTGGTGGTGAACCCCAACAATCCCGATGGGCGCAGCCTGACGCCCGACCTTATCGCGCGGATCGCGGATCGCATCGGGCATCTGGTCGTGGATGAAAGCTTCGCCGATGCCCGGCCCGACCTGTCGGTCGCGGCGGTGCGGCCGGCCAATGTCACTGTGCTGCGGTCCTTCGGCAAATTCTGGGGTCTGGCGGGCCTGCGGCTGGGCTTTGCGATCTCGGAGCCGGGCCTGCTGGCCCGACTGGCCGAGCGGGCCGGACCCTGGTCCGTTTCCGGTCCCGCGATCCAGGCCGGGACGGCCGCGCTTATGGACGATGCCTGGAATGATGCGGCCGTGACCTGGCTGGCCGAGGCCAGCCTGCACCTTGACCAGATCGTCAGTGCCGCGGGCTGGCAGCCCCAGGGCGGCACCCACCTGTTCCGCCTTTACAGGACGCCGGATGCGCAATCGGCGCGGGACCGTCTGGCCCGCGCCGGAATCTGGAGCCGGATCTTTCCCTGGCATCCGCGTTGGGTCCGGCTGGGCATCCCGGCGGACCGGGACGAATTCGACCGGCTTCGCGCGGCGCTTACAGCAGCCGGTTGACGTGGCCCATCTTGCGGCCGGAGCGCGCCTCGCCCTTGCCGTAAAGATGAACCTGCACACGCGGCGCGCGCAGCAATTCGGGCACGCGGTCCATGTCCTCGCCGATCAGGTTTTCCATCTCGACATCGGCATAGCGCTGGCCGTCGCCCAAAGGCAGCCCCGCAACAGCGCGAATATGCTGCTCGAACTGGTCGACTGCACAACCCGCCTGCGTCCAGTGTCCCGAATTGTGGACCCGCGGCGCGATCTCATTGACGATCAGGCCGCCCGGCGTCACGAACAGCTCGACCCCCATCACGCCGACATAATCGAGCGCGTTGACGATCCGCGCCGCCATCAGCACCGCATCGGTCAGCAGCGCCTGCGGCAATCCGCTGGGCACGGTGGTCGTGCGCAGGATGCCCTCGCGATGGACGTTCAGGCCGGGATCGAAGGCCGCGACCTGCCCATCCGCGCCGCGCGCAACGATCACGCTGATCTCGGCCGAGAAATCGACAAACCCTTCCAGGACCGAGGGCGCCCCGGTCCAGTCGCGGCTGTCCGCATCCTTGAACCGGATCTGCCCCTTGCCGTCATAGCCCATGCGCCGCGTCTTGAGGATCGCGGGCGCGCCCAGTTCGGCCAGCGCGGCGGGCAGATCGGCCTCGGTCTCGACGTTGCGATAGGGCGCGGTGGTCAGGCCGATACCGGTCAGGAAGTCCTTTTCCGTCAGCCGGTCTTGCGACACGGCCAATGCGCGGCGGTTCGGGCGGATCGGACGGATCGATTCCAGCAGATCCAGCGCCGCCGTCGGCACGTTCTCGAATTCATAGGTGATGACGTCCACCGAACCGGCAAAGGCACGCAGCGCGGCTTCGTCCTCATAGGGCGCATTCGTCACGCGATGCGCCACGTCACCCGCCGGGGCCGCACCCGGTTCATAGATATGGGTGCGATAGCCCAGCCGGCTGGCCGCAACGGACAGCATCCGCCCCAATTGTCCGCCGCCCAGGATGCCGATCGTCGCGCCCGGTTTCAGTTCAGTCATCCTTCGGCTCCTCGGGGATGGAATCGGACAGGGCCTGGCGCCAGGCATCAAGCCGCGCGGCCAGAGCGGGATCGGTGATCGCCAGGATCCCCGCCGCCATCAGTCCGGCATTGGCCGCGCCCGCCGCGCCGATCGCCATGGTCGCCACCGGATAGCCCTTGGGCATCTGCAGGATCGAATAGAGCGAATCGACGCCGGACAGCGCCTTCGTCTGGACCGGGACGCCGATCACCGGCACCCGCGTCTTGGACGCCATCATGCCGGGCAGATGGGCCGCTCCGCCCGCCCCCGCGATAATGACCTTCAGACCGCGCGAAACGGCGGTCTTGCCATAATCCCAAAGGCGGTCGGGCGTGCGATGCGCGCTGACGATCCGGGCCTCATACTCAATCCCCAATTCGTCCAGAATGGCGGCAGCCTCGCGCATGGTGGGCCAGTCCGACTGGCTGCCCATGATGATTCCGACGGGTTTCTCCAACGCAAAGCCCCCTGTTCGCACCTGTTGCCCCCGCCCTAGCGCGGGCGGCGCAGCGATGCAATCGCGCCCGGTCTTCAGGCGATGATATCGGGGGTCAGTTCGTCTTCCAGCCGGGCGATGCGGTCCTTCAGCGACAGTTTCTGCTTCTTCAGACGCTGCAATGTCAGGGAATGGGTCAGGCTTTGGCTCGACAGCGCATCAATGGCGGCGTCCAAGTCCCGGTGTTCGCGCTTGAGCACCTCAAGGCGGGTGCGCGCGATCTCCTCGTGGGACATTTCGTGGTGGGCGTTCATGTCGGGCCTCGGGCTGGACTGCCCTTCTTATAACCCACCGAATCCGCACTGTTAATGGGGCAGCGCATTGATCGTGAATGGCGCCCCGCCCTTGCGCCGTGCCGATGCCGCCCACATATTGGATCAGCCGGATCGCCATACCGGGGTCCGGCCGACAGTCGCTTTGATGCAAAGGGCTTGGGGAAATGACCAAGATCAGTCTGGCCACACATCCGTTCCTGCTGGGGTTCGACCAGTTGGAGCGCCTGGCCGAACGGGCCGCCAAGGGGGCCGAGGGCTATCCGCCCTATAACATCGAACACCTGAGCCCGAACGGGTTCCGCATCACCCTGGCCGTGGCCGGGTTTTCGGATGACGATCTCTCGATCACGCTCGAGGATCGGCAGCTGGTGATTCGGGGCCGACAGGCCGAACCGGACGAAGGCCGCGTCTTTCTGCACCGTGGCATCGCCGCCCGCGCGTTCCAGCGCAGCTTCGTTCTGGCCGACGGGGTCGAGGTCGTCTCGGCCGGGCTTGAGAACGGGTTGCTGAACGTCGACCTGTGCCGTTCGGTGCCCGACAGCATCGTGCAGACCATTCCGATCAGCCGCAAATGAAAGGGGATCGCAGATGAACGAGAAATTTGAATTCGGACCGGAAGCCTCGGAGCCTTCGGGCAATCTGGTCTATATCCGCCGGGTCGAGCTTGACTCGCTGCCCGACGACGTCCGCAAGCAGGTACCGGATGCGGATGCGCTTTACGCGGTCCACGGTGCCGATGGCGAACGCCTCGCGCTGGTGAAAGACCGCAGCATGGCCTTCATGCTGGCCCGCCAAAACGAATTGACCCCGGTCAGCGTCCACTGAACGGGAATGCACCGCCGCTTCACCCGAGGCGGCGGTGCCAAGGGCCTGCCCTTAGTAGCTGCCCCCGCCGGACGAACCACCCGACGAGCTGCCCGACGGAGCGGCGGCGGCAGTATCAGCCGCCGGCGCGGTCGAGGCGCGCTGATAGGTAAAGGTGCCGGTCGCCTGTTTCGTCCCACCGTCGCAGGTCGCGGTAAAGCTGGTCAGGCCATCGTCAGCGGGGGTCGAGGAATAGGTCGCGACCTTTCCGCCAACGCAATTGGCTGCAAGCGCCTGTTTCACCACCTCGTCATCGAAGCCCGCAGGATTGAACGAACCGGTCAGGTTTCCGTCAGCGACGTTGACGACCAGATGATCGGGGTTCGCCTCGGTCTTTTCCTCGGTCGTGGCGCAGGCCGCCAGCATGGCGCAGGACAGCAGGGCAAGACCCATGCCGGTATACGAGTGCTTCGAAAATTTCCCAGTCAGATTCATTGAAAGCATGATGTGCCCCAGAAATCAGCGTGATGAACACACAGGATTGCAAAGGATCACGTTTGCGTCAATTGACAGACAGGAAAGTTTCAGCCCGGAAAACCGTATCGGCCGATCATCGCCCGCACGGCCCGGTCATTGCCGTCGCCGACCAGATTCTGCCCGCGCAGGTTCTGGGCCTGAGAGCCCGGCCATTCCGTGATGCGAAAACGTCCACCGACCTTGGCGGGTTGTGACCCGGCCAGCCGGTGCATCCAGTAAAGCCAGACATCATCGGCCGAGGGCGCAAGCTCCTGAAACAGATCGACGCGCGCGACATCGGGGTGAAACACGCCCGGCGCGTAAAGCACGCCCCCCACCCCCGTCGGAAAGATCAAGGCTGAGCGGTCGGGGGCAGAGATATTCCTTTGCCAGTCGCCATAGCTGCGTGGTTGCCCGTCGGGGGCCAGCGAGACGCGATGCGCACGATGGCAGACGACGCCCTGCCCCGCATGACGGGCCAGCCCCTCAAGCCAGTCTGGACCGTAATAGACATCGTCATCGGCCGTCACGACATAGGCGCCCGGCGCTTCGGCCAGCGTCGGCACGATTTTCTTGTAGGATCGCATGTCCGGGCAGGTCAGGACCTCGACACCCAGCCCCCGGGCCTCGGACGGCAGCGCCTGTTCGTCGCATTTGTCCAGCCACAGGATCACCCGGTCCGGCCGCACCGTCTGGCGCGTCAGCGAGCGCAGCACCAGCGGCAACGATGCGAAGCGCGCGGCATAGCTGGTCAGGCTGACGACCAGCGGTGCATCCAGTCCGTGCGACCGGGGCACCACTGCGCGGGTGGCAATCTCTGCCTCGGCGCGGGCGATGCGGCGGCCCTGCTTCCAGCGCCGGAACGCGTCGGCGATCATCCCTGCCACGCCGTGCGCAGCCAGTCGATCCTGCCGATCCGGCGATACCAGGTACTGCCGCGCCCGCCAAAGACGTCCTCCATCTTCGGCGCGCCGGCGAACAGGACGATCCGCGCGCCCTCGGGCAGTTTCGGATCGCCGAAATAGCTCAGCAGATTGCGGGGCACGCAGTCGTTCTTGAAGCTGACGCACCAGCCTTGCGGCCAGTAGTGCAGGTGCCCGTGCAGTGCCAGTTGGGCGCTCTGGAATTGCTGGCTGATCTCATAATCCTGCGTCGCGGCCTCGGGATCGGCGAGGTAGGCGTCGAGGATATAGGAATGCGCACCCACCACGTAGCGAAAGACCGAGGAGTTGCCGACCGAGTTCAGGAAGCGGTCCCGTTCCGGATTGATCTTGCGCAGCGGCTTCGACCGGAACAGGTCGTCGTCGCGGATGATGAAGAATTCGCCGGGCAGATCGAAAAACGGCGACAGGTCATCGACCACGACCAGATCGAGATCCAGAAACAGCGCCGTCATTCCGGTGAAGCCGCCCAGGTCGTGGCGGAACAGCGCCAGCTTGCGCCAGCGCGTGTCTCCATGGCCCTTGGGCAGTCCCAGTTCGGGCAGCGGCAACGCCTCGACACCGGGGTCGATGCCAGTGGCGTCGTCGGTGAAGCAGATGAAGCGATGCGGCCGGTCCAGATGGCGGCGGACCTGCCGGAACAGGCGGTTCACGTCGTCTGCGCCGTAAATCGTGCCCCATTTCATGGTCAGGATCAGGACAGGCTCGGTCATCTGCAATCCTCTGGTTCAGCCTGTCCCGCGATAGGCGAAGGGGCCGCGCCGGTCAACGCCGGCAAGGCCCCGCGTCGCGTCACGACCGGTTTATTCCAGCCCGATCAGACCCATCTGCTCAAGCTTC
This sequence comes from Paracoccus broussonetiae, assembly GCF_031854425.1. NCBI lineage: Bacteria > Pseudomonadati > Pseudomonadota > Alphaproteobacteria > Rhodobacterales > Paracoccaceae > Paracoccus > Paracoccus broussonetiae. Next base: position 56,352 of record NZ_JAVRQI010000010.1, read on the forward strand.
AGCAGAACTTGCTGGGCAGCGTAATCGACATCGAACCCTTCGGTCTCGACCCGCAGCTCGGGGTTGGCGGGAATCTCGTAGGGGTCCGATATGCCGGTGAATTCCGTGATCCGCCCTTGGCGCGCCAGCTTGTAAAGCCCCTTGCGGTCGCGCCGCTCGCATTCTTCAAGGCTGGTCGCGACATGGACCTCGACGAAAGCCCCGCTGACCTCGATCATGTCGCGCACGGCCCGACGGGTCGTGGCATAAGGCGCGATCGGCGCACAGATGGCGATGCCGCCATTCTTGGTGATCTCGGAGGCGACATAGCCGATGCGGCGGATGTTGATGTCGCGATGTTCCTTGGAGAAGCCAAGCTCGCTCGACAGGTGCTTGCGCACCACATCCCCGTCCAGCAGCGTGACGGGACGGCCCCCGATCTCCATCAGCTTGACCATCAACGCGTTGGCGATGGTCGACTTCCCCGAACCGGAAAAGCCGGTGAAGAAGACGGTGAAGCCCTGCCGGTTCCGCGCGGGAGAGGTGCGACGAAGCTGCGTGACCACCTCGGGGAAAGAGAACCATTCCGGGATGTCCAGCCCCTCGCGCAGGCGGCGGCGCAGCTCGGTTCCGGAGATGTCCAGAACGACCGCGCCCTCTTCGACCTCGTTGGCGGGTTCGTATTGCGCGCGATCCTGAACATAGACCATCTGCTTGAAGTCGACCATCTCGATGCCGATTTCGTCCTGGTGGCGGCGGAACAGTTCCTGCGCGTCATAGGCGCCATAGAAATCCTGGCCCTGGCTGTTCTTGCCGGGCCCGGCATGGTCGCGGCCGACGATCATGTGGGTCAGGCCGTGGTTGCGGCGGATGATGCCGTGCCAGACCGCCTCGCGCGGGCCGCCCATGCGCATCGCAAGGTTCAGAAGCGACAGATGCGTGGTGGCATGCGGATACTTGTCCAGCACCGCCTCGTAACACCGCACGCGGGTGAAGTGATCGACATCGCCGGGCTTCGTCATGCCGACGACGGGATGGATCAGCAGGTTCGCCTGCGCCTCGCGCGCGGCGCGAAAGGTCAGTTCCTGATGCGCGCGATGCAGCGGGTTCCGGGTCTGGAACGCGACCACCCGCCGCCATCCCAGTTTGCGGAAATGGGCGCGCAACTCGTTCGGCGTGTTCCGATGCCCCCGGAAATCGTAATGGGTTGGCTCCTGCAGACCCTTGACCCGCCCGCCCAGATAGACCGGCCCGGCAACGTGGTGCAGGTAATGCACGGCCGGGTGTGCGGGATCATCGGCGCCATAGACCATTCGCGCCTCAAGCGACTTGTCGGGCGTCCACTTGTCCGTCACCGACAGGATCGCCAGCACCACCCCCTCGGCATCGCGCAGCGCGATGTCATCGCCCGGCTCGATCCGGTCCGCGAAGTCCTGCGAGACGTCCAGCGTCACCGGCATCGGCCACAGCAGGCCCGAGGCCAGCCGCATGTCACTGACCACGCCGTCGTAATCCGCCTGCGTCAGAAAGCCCCTGAGGGGCAGGAACCCGCCATTCATCAGCAGTTCCAGATCGCAGACCTGTCGCAGCGTAAGATCCCACGAGGGCAGCTTGCCCGCCTCGTGCTTCAGGGACTCGGCCGCCTCCGGGCTGACGTAAAGCTCGGGGACGGGCGCATGGTTCGGCTGGGTCATCTTGGGCTCGGGCCTCGGGGAAAAGCTCAGGCTATGCCGCCGGGCTTTTCCCGCGCAACCCCGGCCTCAGGCCTCGGCGGGGATTTCCGCCGTGTCGGGATTGGGTGCACCGGCCATGTGATGCTCGGCCAGCCAGCGCTCGGCGTCCAGCGCCGCCATGCAGCCCATGCCCGCGCTGGTCACGGCCTGACGATAGATGTGGTCGGTCAGGTCGCCCGCCGCGAAGACCCCGGGAATCGAGGTGCGCGTGCTGCCCGCCTCGACCTTGACGTAGCCGCCGTGATGCAGCTCAAGCTGCCCCTGCACCAGTTCCGAGGACGGTGCATGGCCGATCGCGATAAAGACGCCATCTGCCGCGACCACCTGCTCGGCGCCATTGCCGACGTGACGCAGGCGGATACCGGTCACGCCCAGCGGGTCGCTGTCGCCCTGGACCTCGACCAGTTCGTGATCCCAGATCACGCGGACCTTGGGATGCTTGAACAGGCGTTCTTGCAGGATCTTCTCGGCGCGCAGGCTGTCGCGGCGATGGACCAGGGTGACGCGGCTGGCGAAGTTGGTCAGGAACAGCGCCTCCTCGACTGCGGTGTTGCCGCCGCCGATCACCGCCACTTCGCGGTTGCGATAGAAGAAGCCGTCGCAGGTGGCACAGGCCGAGACCCCGAAGCCCTTGAACTTCTCCTCGCTGTCCAGACCCAGCCAGCGGGCTTGCGCGCCGGTCGCCAGGATGACCGCGTCCGCCGTGATCTTCGCGCCCGAATCCAGATGGGCGACGAAAGGACGCACCTGCAGGTCCAGCTTCGTTACCGTGTCGATGAAGATGCGCGCACCCATCGCGCGGGCATGGGCCTCCATCTTGACCATCAGGTCGGGGCCCTGAATCTCGGTCTCGCCCGGCCAGTTCTCGACCTCGGTGGTGATGGTCAACTGCCCGCCCGGCTGCATCCCCTGGATCAGCACCGGCTCCAGCATCGCGCGCGAGGCATAGACAGCGGCAGTATAACCCGCCGGCCCCGATCCAACGATCAGGACACGGCTGTGGGACGGAAGCGTCGGGGTGGCGGAATCTGCGGGGGCGTGGGACATGGCAACTGGACCTTTCGCGTTTCGCGCCCTAGGTAATCACCCCCGCTGCCTCATGCAATGCGCCCCCCAGCGCCGCAAGGCGGCGGAAAGAATGTTGCGCGGAAGTGCCTGGCAAGATAGCTTCCGGCATGAAAAAGGCCCACAGGCAGGCCAAGAGGAAAAGTATGAGCGGCGCCCGACTTGACGAGATCGACCGAAAAATCCTTGCGGAGCTTCAGGCCGACGGGCGCATGACCAACGTCGAACTTGCGCGACGGGTCGGCATCTCGGCCCCGCCCTGCCTGCGCCGCGTTCGCGCGTTGGAAGAGATGGGCTATATCCGCGGCTATCACGCCGATATCGACGCGCGCGAACTGGGGTTCGAGGTGCAGGTCTTCGCCATGGTCCGGCTGGTCAGCCAGTCCGAGCGCGACCTTTCCGCCTTCGAGGCGCTGGCCCGCGAATGGCCGCTGGTCCGCGAATGCCACATGCTGAACGGCGAGATCGACTTCATCCTGAAATGCGTCGCGCCCGACCTGCCCAGCTTCCAGCGGTTTCTGACCGAAAGCCTGACCGCTGCGCCGAACGTCGCCTCGGTCAAGACAAGCCTGGTCATCCGCTGTGCCAAGGACGAACCCGGTGTGCCCTTTGACGTGGTCGAACGCCGCGCGGCCGCAGTCGGCTAATTCCCCCCGTCGCGCGGGACTGATCCGGCCGCCTCCTGCCCCGCACCTTCCGCCGCGCCGCGAAAGGTAAAGTCTTCGGTCGCGACGCGGCGTGTCTCAAGCGCGCCCAGCAGGTGATGGCGCGCCTCGGCCCGGTTGTCGTCGATCATCGCGTGCAATTCGGCCTCGAATTCCTCGCGGTTGAAGTATTCGTCCAGATTGACGATGGCGGCGTCTGTGCCGAACCAGATCACGGCGGCCGCGCCCGCACCGCAAAGGATGCTGGCGACCGGTCCACCGGGGGAACAGATCGCGGCACCCCCCGCCGCACCGCTGCCGACGCCCGTGGCCTTGACCGCGCCCTTGGCGGCAGCCTTGCCCGCGATCTTCGTCGCCAGCTTCTTTGCCATCAATCCCGCCGCTGCCTTGACGGCGGGCTGAGCGGCCAGTGTCATCGTCACGGCGACCGGCGCGGTGACGCCGATCCGGGCGATTGCGTCCCGCTGGATGTGGCGCGTCACCTCTCCCGGTCCGACAGATGCGCCGGAGCCGGCCAGTTCCTCGCCGACCTGCCGGTCAAGACTGGCGCGGAAATTGTCCATGAACCCCCGGTCCAGATCCTGCGCAACCTTGACCAGCGCAGGTGCAAGCTCGGGGAACAGCCGCGCCTCCATCCCCTCGCTCATGCGGCCAAGCGCCGCGGTGCCAAGCTCGCTGTATTCGCCAAGCACGCTGTAGTGAAAATCGGCATAGGCCGGGATCGCGGCATAGACCGGGCCATAGGCCGCCGCCAGCAGACCATCAACGCGCTGTTCCTGCGCTTGGAAGGCGGCATCCCCCGCATTGCGGATCATCTGTCCAAGCTGGCTTTCCGGGATCTCGCGCGTCTGGGGTGCGGTCGGCGGCGGGTTGCGGCTGACCACAGGATGATCGCGCAGCATGGCCAGCACCGACAGGCCGATGACCGCCGCCGCCATCAGCAGGATGGCAATCCAGAAGCTGCGCTGGAACAGGCTGCGCTTCATGCCGGGACCAGCTCGACGGCGTGGCGGGTGAAGTCCTGCACCGCGACCATCGCGCGGGCGGTCACGAACACGACCAGCGCGGCATCAAGACTGAAAAGCAGCCCGACCCAGACGGCATCCCGATATTGCGCGGCCAGCCACAGCTTGCCCGCATCCAGCGCGGCGAATGCGCCCATTACCTCGCGCGGCCAGCTTTCACGCCCCGGCAGCGCATCCAGCGCCGCAGCCATCGCCTCGCTGAGGCCAAGACTTGTGATGTCGTGATGGATCGGGATCACCGCCCAGTTGATCCAGACCAGAGGCGCAAGCCCCACCAGCGCGGCGGTGGCGCATGCGATCCGATGTCCCGCCAGACGGGCATAGGGCGGGCTGAGGCCCCGTCCCAGAACCCCTGTCACGCCCATCGAAAGCAACCCCGCCAGCAGACAGATCGCACCCAGCAGCCCCAGCACCGGCGCCGGGGCAGCCAACGCCTGCCACGCCAGCACGGGCAGGCTGACGAGGGTGGCAAGGGTCGCGTTCAGACGCGCGCCCGTGCGTCCGGTCAACCAGCGCCCAAGTCGCGCACCGGGCAGGATGACGACCGCAAGCTCGGCCCGGCGGCGATCCCGCAGCGGACGATAGATGCCCATCCAGATCGCCACGGCCAGCGGCAGCAGCGCCAGCACCGCCCATTCCGTCAGCGGAAAGGCCAGTCGCCACAGCGCCAGCGGCACCAGCAGAACCATCACCGCCCGCGCGGTCTCTGCCACCGCTCCGGCGACATTGCTGGAATGCTGGGTCATGTCCGTGCGGCGCGGTCGCCGGTCGCGCATGTCGCGGATGCATCCGACGGCGATCCGGGGGCCTGCCTCCGGTATCGCGCGACCGGCGCAGCCCCGCGCCGGGTCACAGCGTGATGACCGAGATTAGCCGCCCGTAATCCGCCTCGTGCAGGTGCGTGCTGCGGCGATAGGAATAGAAGCGATCCGGATCGGCATAGGTGCAATGCCCGGTCCACTCTGCCTCGACCCCGGCTTCGCGCAGCCGCGCCAGCCCGAATGAGGGCAGGTCGAACATCGGGCGCCCGTTTGGACCGCCCGAGAAAAAGCGATGATGATCCGGGTCCTCGGCCAGAACCTCGTCCATGAACTCGTCCCCGACCTCGTAATGGCGCTGGCTGATGCAGGGCCCGATGACCGCGCGGATGCGGGTCGCGCCCAGATCGGCCATTGCGCCCACCGCTGCCTCAAGCACCCCGGCCAGCGCGCCGCGCCAGCCGGCATGGACCGCGCCGATGACCCCGGCCTGAGGATCGGCCAACAGCACCGGCTGGCAGTCCGCCGTCAGCACCGCCAGCGCGACGCCGGGTTGGTTCGTGACAAGCCCGTCGGCACGGATCTTGGCGAATGAAAGCGGATCGTCGCCTGAGCGCAGCGTCGCCACCTCGGCCGAATGCACCTGATGGACCGTGGCAAGCCGGGTCGACGCGACGCCCATCGCGTCCGCGGCCCGGCCCCGGTTGATCGACACCATCTCGGCCTGATCGCTGGAGCCGTAGCCGCAGTTCAGACCGGCGAACAGGCCCGAGGATGCGCCGCCACGGCGCGTGAAGAAGCCGTGCCGAACGGGTTCGAGCAGCGGATGGGTCAGGATCTCAAGCGTTGTCTGCATGGGTCTCCAGGGGGTCGAAGCCGGGTGGCGCCGGGGCCGTCGGCGACCAAAGCGCCAGCACCTTGAATAGCTGGCCCATTTCGCCGGGCGCGGTCAAGCGATGAAGCGCGGCCCCTGCCCCGGCATCCCCGGCCGCCGCAAGCCGCGCGGCGCGCGTGCCGATATCCAGCCGTTCCAGCCACGGTCCCTGCGGGATCATCCGCGACACCTGCGCCCCTTCTGCCCGCGCCGCATGGGCAAGCGGCAGGAAGTCGACATGCGCGGTCAGGTCCGCCTCTCCGGGATTGGCAAGCGGGTCTTCCGGCGCGTGCTGGCGCAGCGCCTGGAAGGTGTCACCGCGCCCGTTCCAGTTGCCATAGTCGATCAGGATCGCCGCCCCGCCATGCCGCGCAATGCGACCCGCGATCTCGGCGATGACCGGCAGCGCCGAGGGGCAGGTTTCCCGGACCTCTCCCAATGGCGCGTCGGGGCCGGGCTCTGGCGCGGCAAGACCAAGGCTCAGACGTCCCTGCGGGTCCAGCGCCACGATCCGCTCGGCCCAGCCTTCGGGCATGCGCTGGAACTGCCGGATGGGCAGGGCGTCGAAGAATTCGTTCGCGACCAGAAACAACGGCTGCTCGGGCAGTTCTGCCGCGGTGCCGGCATGGACGATGTCGCCCAGCCGCTCGCGCTGCACGCCCCGCAGATGGGCCGAAGCTTCGACCAGCGTGACCTGCGCGGCCTCGGCCATGCCGGGCACGATCCGGATCGCGCGCAGGATGTCGGCCATCAGCGTGCCACGACCCGGCCCGATCTCGGCCAGGGTGAAGGGCGCGGGGCGGCCCTGGTCCAGCCAGGTCTGCGCCAGCGCCAGGCCGATCATCTCGCCGAACATCTGGCTGATCTCGGGCGCGGTGATGAAGTCGCCCGCGCGGCCAAAGGGATCGCGGGTCGCGTAATAGCCGTGCTGAGGATGAAGCAGGCAAAGCTGCATGTATTCATCCAGCCGCAACGGCCCCGACAGACGGATGCGCGACGCGATCAACCGCGCCAGCGGTGTCATGCGAGGGCCTGCCCGATCGCGGGACGACGCCGCGCGTGAATGACGAAGGCCAGACCGATCAGCACCATCGGCAACGACAGAAGCTGGCCCATGCTGAGCCCCCAGACCGCGCCGCCAAGAACATGGCCCAGCGGGTTGTCGGGGGTAATGAACTGGGCATCGGCCTGGCGGAAGAACTCGACCACGAAGCGCGACAGGCCATAGCCCATGACGAAGGTGCCAAGCGCCAGGCCCGGCCGGCGCAGGCCGCCGCGACGGACCAGCAGGAACAGGACCAGCGCCAGCAGCACGCCTTCAAGCGCGGCTTCGTAAAGCTGGCTGGGGTGGCGGGCGCAAAGGCCGGTGATGCCGGGGCAATCCTGCGCCGCGGCGCCCGGAAAGATCACGCCCCAGGGCAGGTCGGTCGGCCGGCCCCATAGCTCGGCATTGATGAAATTCGCCAGCCGCCCCAGCCCCAGCCCGATCGGGGCGGCAACCGCCATCGCATCTGACAGCCGCAGGGGCGCGATGCCGTGACGCCGACAATAGATCCACGAGACGAGGACGACCCCCAGGAAGCCACCGTGAAACGACATGCCGCCGTTCCAAAGCTGCAGGATCTGCCCGGGATTGGACAGGTAATAGGCCGGCTCATAGAACAGGACGAACCCCAGCCGCCCGCCCGCGACCACGCCGACCACGACCCAGGACAGCAGTTCCTCGACCTGTTCGGGGCGCATGGGGGCGGCGTCTCCCCACAGCGCCGGACGCCGCATCAGCCCGACGATGATCCGCCAGCCCAGGATCAGCCCGACCAGATAGGCCAGCGCATACCAGCGCAGCGACAGGGACAGGCCGAACAGATGAATGGTGAAGATTTCGGGCGAAATGTCGGGAAAGGGGATCATGGGGTCCTCATCAGCCGGGCGCAGGCTAGCGGCGGGGGCGGGTGTGTCAACATGCGCGCCCCGATTGAACCGCGGCCCTGCCGGGGCCATATAGGCGGCAACATCTATACGAAAGGCCCGCCATGACCGCGAACAACCGTTTATTCGATGATCTCTCGAAATTGATGACCAATGCCATGGGAGTCGCACAAGGCGCCAAGGACGAGGCACAAACCGCGTTCAACAGCTGGATCGACCGCTGGCTGGCCGAGCGCGACTTCGTGACCCGCGAAGAATTCGAGGCCGTGCGCGAGATGGCGATCAAGGCCCGCGCCGAGAATGCCGAGCTGCGGGCCAGACTGGATGCGCTGGACGGCAAGGGCGCTCAGGGCGCCGGAACCGAGGCCTGATCCTTCAGCCTTCCCTGCTGGTCGTAAAGCAGGATCTGGCCCGTTTCCGTCACCACCACCACCCAGTGGCGGGCGAATGTGATGGCGGCGGGCGTCTCTCCCCTCGGCAGCGTGATCTGCTCGGGCAGTTGGGGCAGCGGCGCTTCGGACAGCCGCAGCCACAGCAGCGCCGCGATCGCCAGAACGCCGATCCCCATCACCGCGGCCAGCGAGGTCACGAGGATTCGCAGCCAGCGCAGCATCGGCAGCGCTTCCTCGGCCCCCGGTTCCGCCCTATCATCCCGTCCCATGCCAGAAATCCTAATCCACGTCCCCGAAGGACTGTCAGATCGACTTGATAAGGCCCTTGTCAGCCTCGCGCCAGAGCAGGCGGCACTGTCACGCTCGCGCCTTGCGAAACTGATCGCCGACGGCGCGGTCAGCGGCCCCCTGGGTCCGGTAAGCGACGGCAAGGCCCGCCCCGAGCCGGGCACCTATCGCATCGCCATCGGCGAGCCCGAGCCGCTGGAAGCCCTGCCCGAGTCCATCCCGCTGAACATCGCCTATGAGGACGATGACCTGATCGTCGTCGACAAGCCCGCCGGCATGGTCGTGCATCCGGCTCCGGGCACGCCAAGCGGCACGCTGGTCAACGCATTGCTGGCGCATTGCGCCGACAGCCTGTCCGGGATCGGCGGCGCGGCGCGACCGGGGATCGTCCACCGCATCGACAAGGAGACCTCGGGCCTGCTTGTCGTCGCCAAGACAGATCGCGCCCATCAGGGCCTTGCCCGCCAGTTCGCCGACCACTCCGCGCATCGCCGCTATCTTGCGATTGCGCATGGGCTGATCGACGCCGCCGACCCTCGGCTGCGCGGGCTGAAGGGCCTGGCGTTCGAGGCGGGCGGCGTCCTTCGGATCACCACGCTTCTGGGCCGCCACCCTTCGGACCGGCAGCGCCAGGCGGTCAGCTTTGACCGGGGGCGGCACGCGGTCACGAGGGCGCGGCTTCTGGAAAGCTATGGCCACCCGCCTGCCGCCATGCTGGTGGAATGTCAGCTGGAAACCGGGCGCACGCATCAAATCCGCGTGCATATGGCCCATGCCGGTCTGGGTCTGGTCGGCGACCCGGTCTATGGTGGAGCGCGAAAGCCCTCGGCCAAGGCACTGGGGGCGGATGCCGCGGCCGCGATTGCGGCCTTCCCGCGCCAGGCCCTGCATGCGGCCGAGCTGGGGTTCGAACATCCCGCGACCGGTGACAGGATGAACTTTGCCAGCGCACTGCCCGCCGACATGGCGGAACTGCTAGACCGTTTGCGGAGCCGCCGCGCCGAAGGCCCTTCCCTCGCGGAACCGGGGGCGTCATGATCGAGTTTTCAATTACCCGCCCAGTTGCGGGACAGGGATTTTGAGATGGCCAATTTAGCGAACCTTCCCGCCCCCAGCCCCGAACAGGGGCTGAACCGCTATCTGCAGGAGATCCGCAAGTTTCCCCTGCTGGAGCCGGAAGAGGAATACATGCTGGCCAAGGCCTGGGTCGACCACGAAGACCCCGAGGCCGCCCAGCGGCTTGTGACCAGCCACCTGCGTCTGGCCGCCAAGATCGCCATGGGCTATCGCGGCTACGGCCTGCCTCAGGCAGAGGTCATCTCCGAGGCCAATGTCGGCCTGATGCAGGCGGTCAAGCGCTTCGACCCGGAACGGGGTTTCCGGCTGGCGACCTATGCGATGTGGTGGATCCGCGCCTCGATCCAGGAATATATCCTGCGGTCCTGGTCCCTGGTGAAGATGGGCACGACCTCGGCGCAGAAGAAACTGTTCTTCAACCTGCGCAAGGCAAAGTCCAAGCTCGGCGCGCTGGAGGAAGGCGACCTGCGCCCGGAGAACGTGGCCCAGATCGCGCATGACCTGAACGTGTCCGAGCAGGAAGTCATCGACATGAACCGCCGCCTGTCGGGCGGCGATGCGTCGCTGAATGCCCAGGTCGGCAGTGGCGAGGGTGATTCCGCCGCGCAATGGCAGGACTGGCTTGAAGACGATTCCGCGAACCAGGCCGAAGCCTTCGCCGAGGCGGATGAGCTGTCGGCCCGACGCCAGATGCTGATCGCCGCGATGGATGTCCTGAACGACCGCGAAAAGGACATCCTGATGGAACGTCGCCTGCGCGACGATCCGATGACGCTGGAAGATCTTTCGACGCGCTACGACGTTTCGCGTGAACGCATCCGCCAGATCGAGGTCCGGGCTTTCGAAAAGCTGCAGAACCGCATTCGCGAACTGGCCCGCGCCCGCGGGATCACGGTTCCCGAAAAGGGCTGAGACGGAACCCGGATTTGTCCCGTCACGTCGGCATGGAACCTGCGGGCAACCCCGCCCGTCGACGTCGCGCCCATCCCGGGCGCGGCGGCAACCGTCTTTGCATCCCCCCGCTTGCGACAATTCCCCGAGAGGCGCGCAGCTGCTTGGTTGACCGGCAAGGGCGGCGGGATATGCTCGGCCACGTGCAGCGGGAGCCCGTGGCGCAAGCATGACGGCGCTAAACCAATATCAACGGCTAGAAGCCGCAGGAACCTGGCGGGAAAAGCCCGGCGCCTCGCCACGCGAGATCATCGCTTCGCTGGGGGACGCCACTCTTGTCCTGACCGATCTTCGCACCGAGGTGCCGGTCTCGCACTGGTCGCTGCCCGCGGTGATGCGGCTCAACCCCGGCCAGTCCCCCGCGCGCTATGCCCCCGGCCCCAACGATGCCGAGATGGTCGAGCTGGACGATCCCCTGATGATCGCCGCGATCGAGAAGGTCCACCACGTCATCGAGGCGAACCGCCCGCCCTCGGCCTGGCTGCGCGGATGGATGGTGCTGCTGGCTTTGGGGGCGATGGTCGTGGGCGCGGTCTTCTGGGTGCCCCCTGCGCTTTTGCGCCATGCCGCCGATATCGCGCCGCCCGCCCAACGGGCAGAGATAGGCCGCGCCATCCTGTCCGACATCGAGAAATCCGCAGGCGGCACCTGCTCGCGTCCCTCGGGGGACATGGCCCGCCACCGTTTGGCAGCGCGCCTGATCGGCCCGGATGCCGACATTGCCGTGCTGCCCACGGCGCTGAAGGGCGCGCGCCGCCTGCCCGGCCCGCTCACCATCATCGGGCAAGACCTGATCACGGGAGAGTCCGCCGCGCCCGAGATCGTCGCGGGCCATGTGCTGGCCGCACAGGCCGCCGCTTCCTCGGAGGATCCCCTGCTTGCCGCGCTGCGCTATGCCGGGACGCGGGCCACTTTCGAATTGCTGACCAAGGGCACGTTGCCGGAATCCGCGCTGGCGGGCTATGGCGAAAGGCTGCTTTCGAATCCTCCGCCACGGGCCGAGGATGAAACCGTGCTGGGCTTCTTCGCCCGCGCCTCGGTTTCCAGTGAACCCTATGCCCGCTCGCTCGATCCGACCGGAGAGGCGGTGCTGGGCCTGATCGAGGCCGACCCCTTCCGCACCGCCCAGCCAAAGCAGGTGCTGAGTGGGCGCGACTGGGTTGCCTTGCAGGAAATCTGCGACCAGTAGGCACGGCCGTCAGCGCGGGACCGCCTGCCCGAACCCGTTCCGGCGGAGCCGGTCAAGGGCGCGCACGATCGCTTCGCGCGTGTCGAAGGGGCCCGCCAGCAGAACCGCTTGCCCCGCAGGATCGGACCTCACGCGCTGCACGGAGTAGCCAAGATCCGAAACGCGGCGCGCGACCTGCTGGGCCTCGGCCCCAGCGGCAAAACTTCCCAGCCGGACATAACGAGCCGATGCCGGAATCAGCCCGATCCGGGCAGCGTGCGGCATCTGCGCCCCGCGAGCAGGCAACGCGACCTTGCGCGCGACGGCCTTTGCCGGGGTCGCCACCTTGATTTCGGGCGCGGCAGGCGCGCTGGCCGCCGCCACCGGCCGCACGAAGGCCAGCCGCGACAATGTTGAGGCCGGGGCCGCACCGCAATAGCCTGACGTCGGATCGGCCCCGCCCCCGGCGGCCGACGGCTGTCCGTCATAGCCCAGCAGGCGACACAGCCGACGGTTGGGTTGCAGGTCGCGCCCCATCGCCTCGCGCAGCGCGGGCGCCGCACGAACCGAGGCGCGCAACGTATCCAGCGCAGCACTCGCCATCGGCTCCGGTCCCATGTCGGGCAGTTCCTCGGGTGGGCGCGGATCGCTGGCCAACTCTCCCGGCCTCAGGTTCGGAATGACTGCGTCAGTGATCGCCTGCTCAATCAGCTGCGCGCGGCTTTTCCCGGCATCGGGGTCCAGCGCCCTAAGGCGGGCCTGCCCGTTCGCGCCGCGGATCGAGGATGTCGGGGTAAAGCCGCAGACCGCGCTGCCGTCCCGCGCCAGCCTGGCCTGCCAGCGCCCCCCCTGATCCTGCAGAAACACGCAACCACGGCTGTCGACATATTGCCGTCCGGCGAAATCGGCGGGGGGCTCTTCTGCCGGGCGCAGGTCCACGGCCGACGCGGGCCATGACAGGACCGCCCAGATCAGCACCGAAAGCAGCCTTCGTCCCATGCCCGTCCCCGCGTCCATTCCCGATTCGGGCCGGGCGCTGCCGGTTCCCGCATCGGGTGATAGGGTGCAAGGACTGAAGCGCGGGTTAACGCGGCGCTATTTCGTCCCGAACATGCGGTCGCCCGCATCGCCAAGACCAGGGACGATATAGCCGTGATCGTCCAGCCGTTCGTCAAGCGAGGCGGTGACGACCGGCACGTCGGGATGGGCCTCGCGCATCCGCTGGACGCCCTCGGGCGAGGCAAGCAGGCACAGGAACCGAATATTCTTGGCACCCTGCTTCTTCAGCATGTCGATGGCCGCAACCGAAGAGTTTCCCGTCGCCAGCATGGGATCGACAACGATGGTCATGCGCGAATCCAGCTCCTTCGGCACCTTGCAGTAATACTCGACGGGCTGAAGCGTCTCGGGGTCGCGGTAAAGGCCGATGAAGCCGACGCGCGCGGCGGGGACCAGTTCAAGGATGCCGTCCAGCAGGCCGTTCCCCGCCCGCAGGATCGAAATCAACGCAAGCTTCTTGCCCTCCAGCAGAGGTGCCTCCATCGAGGTCAGAGGGGTTTCGATGGTGGTGGTCGTCATCTCCAGCTCGCGCGTGACCTCATAGGCCAGAAGCAGGCTGATCTCGCGCAGAAGACGACGGAAGCTGGCGGTCGAAGTCGTCTTGTCCCGCATCAGCGTCAGCTTGTGCTGGACCAACGGATGGTCGACGACGGTCAGGTGGGGCTGGCTCATGTAAGCTCCTTTTTCAGGCGGTCCCTGGTTTCGGGGTCGCAGAAGGCCGCCTCGGCGGCCCACAGGTTCATCTGTCTGAACTCTGTTTCGGCCCAGCCGAAGGTCTCTGCAAGCATCTCGTATTCACGCGAGAGCGTCGTGTGGAAGAACGGTGGGTCATCGGTCGAGACGGTGACGCGCACCCCGGCATCGGCAAGCCGGGCGATGGGATGGCTTTTCCAGTCCGCCACCACGCCCAGCGCAACGTTCGAGCCGGGGCAAACCTCCAGCGTCACGCCGCGATCGGCAAGGTCGCGGACCAGGGTCGCGTCCTCGATGGCGCGGATACCGTGGCCGATCCGCGTCGCCCCAAGGTCCAGCGCACCGCGGATAGATTCGGGGCCGCGCCATTCGCCAGCGTGAACGGTCAGGCCCAGTCCCGCCTCTCGGGCACAATCGAAGGCCCAGGCGAAATCCGAGGGCTGGCCGGAATCCTCGGCGCCCGCAAGGCCAAGACCGCTGACCCACGCCCCGGCGGTTTCCGCGGCGCAGATCGCCGACCGCCTGGCACGGTCCGGGCCATAGTGGCGGATGCAGGTCGCGACGGCCCGGCTTTCCACCCCGCTCAACGCATAGGCGCGCGCGACCTCCTCCATTGCGGCGACGTGATCGCGCCAGGCCGACAGATCACCTCCGCCGCAGAAGTCGGGGGAAATGAACAGCTCGACATAGATCGCCCCTTGCTCACCACATTCCGACAGCACCGCGGACAGCAGCCGAGCGTAATCGGCAGGGCCGGAAAGTACGCCGGTCGCCGCCTCATAGACACGCAGGAACTCGGCAAAGCTGCGATAGGCATAGGCGCCGCGATCATCGAAAAGACCGCCCAGATCCTGCCTTTTCTCGGCCGCAAGACCGCGGATGAACCCCGGTGGAGCCGCACCTTCCAGATGCAGGTGCAGTTCGATCTTCTTCATGGTTTTCATAGGAATGACTTTCCCGGCCCGACCGGTTGAAGGCCAAGATGCGCGGCAATGGAGGCCGCGACATCGACAAAACCGACCTGCCCGATCGCGCGCGGGCCAAGGCCCCAGCCCAGCACCGGCACGCGTTCGCGGGTGTGATCCGTCCCGGTCCAGCTGGGATCATTGCCGTGATCGGCGGTGAAAATCGCAAGGTCGCCCGGCCGCAGGCGGGCCATCACCTGCCCGGCGACACCGTCGAACCATTCCAGCGCACGGGCATACCCCTCGATATCGCGGCGATGACCGTAAAGGCTGTCGAACTCGACGAAATTGGCAAAGGTCAGGCTGCCCGGCTCGGCTGTCTCGGCCAGCGTCAGCAGCTGTGCGGCAAGATCGGCATCCGACTTGCCCTTGTGCTCGGCCCCGATCCCGCGATGCGAGAAGATGTCGCCGATCTTGCCCACCGAATGGGTCACGCGCCCCGACCGCATCGCGGCGTCAAGCAGCGTGTCACCCGGCGGCGCGATGGCATAATCGCGCCGGTTCGGGGTGCGGGCAAAGCTGCCGGGGCCGCCAATAAAGGGCCGCGCAATGACCCGGCCCACGCGCATCGGATGAACCATCGCCGCGACCTCGACGCAAAGACTGTAAAGCCGCTCCAGTCCGAAGGCCTCTTCATGCGCGGCGATCTGCAATACGCTGTCAGCCGAGGTATAGCAGATCGGCCAGCCCGTCCGCAGATGCTCATCGCCCAGGCGGGCGATGATTTCGGTCCCCGACGCGTGCTCATCGCCAAGGATGCCCCCGGTTCCGGCGGCAGCGGCGATGCGCCGCGACAGGTCGGCGGGAAAACTGGGACGGGTATCGGGGAAGTAGTGCCAGTCCCACGGCACCGGCACGCCTGCCAGCTCCCAATGGCCCGAAGGAGTGTCCTTGCCCGGCGACACCTCGGTCGCGGCACCCCACAGCCCCTGCGGCGCAGCCCCCAGACCCGGGGCGTCCTGTCCGCTGGCCAGTCGCAGCGCCGCCCCAAGCCCCAGCGCATCAAGATGCGGCATGGCAAGCGGACGCGCACGGGCGATATGGGCCAGCGTATTCGCGCCGCTGTCCGGGACATCGCCGTTGAAGAAGCCCGCGGCGTCCGGCGCGCCGCCGATGCCGACGGAATCCATCACGATCAGAAAGGCACGGCCTTGGGTCGGGTCGGTCATTCGGGCAGAACCTCGCATCGGATCAGGGGACCGGGCGCCGGACCGTCGCCCATCAGATAGGCCGCCTGAACAGTGGCGACGGCAGCCTCGGCCGCGGCCTCGGTCGCCGCATGGACAAAGCCCAGCGGTTGGTCCGGGCCAGCCTCTTCGCCGATGCGCAGCAGAGCTGCAAGGCCGACCCGCGGATCGATCCGGTCCCCAGCATGAAGCCGCCCGCCGCCCAACGCGACGACGGCATGGCCCAGCGCCTCGGTGTCGATGGCGGCGACGCGGCCGCGCGCGGGAATGGGACGGATGACAGGCGCAGGGGGCAAATATGCCTCGGGGCGCTCCAGCAGGTCGGCAGGTCCGCCCTGCGCAACGACCATGCGCGCGAAGCGTTCGGCCGCAGTGCCCGAGGCCAGCGCATGCCCGGCCCCGTCAAGGTGCACGACCGACAGGCACGCCTCCGCCAGCGCCAGCGACAGTTCGGCCAGCGCGCCTCCGGCACCCTTCAGGACGGCAATCGCCTCGTACAGTTCCAGCGCGTTGCCCGCGGCACGCGCCAATGGCTGGTCCATGTCCGTTACAAAGGCGCGCGTGCGGCAACCGGCCCCGTTCGCGGTATCGACCAGCGCGCGCGCCAACTGCAATGCCGCCTCCGGCGACCGCAGGAAGGCTCCTGTGCCCTGTTTCACGTCCAGAACCAGCGCATCAAGCCCCGCCGCCAGCTTCTTCGACAGGATCGAGGCGGTAATCAGGTCGATCGAGCCCACCGTCGCGCTTTCGTCGCGGATCGCGTAAAGCCGCGCATCCGCCGGAGCCAGATCCTTGCCCGCAGCGACGATCGCGCAGCCCTGCGCGGCCACGATCTGGCGAAACTCATCTTCGGGCAGCGCGGTGCGGAAACCGGGGATCGCCTCAAGCTTGTCCAGGGTGCCGCCGGTATGCCCCAGCCCCCGTCCCGAGATCATCGGGACAAAGGCCCCGCAAGCCGCGACAACGGGTGCAAGGACCAGGCTGACGGTATCGCCGATGCCCCCGGTCGAATGCTTGTCGACCACCGGACCGGGCAGATCCCAGCGCAGGACATGGCCCGAATCGCGCATGGCGCGGGTCAGCGCGACCCGCCCGTTCTCGTCCAGCCCGGAAAGCAGGACGGCCATCGCAAAGGCGCCCGCCTGCGCATCGCTGACCGAGCCGTCGGCCAGCCCGGTGGCGATCAGCGCCGCCCCGGCCTCATCCAGTCCACGCCCGTCGCGGACCCCCGCAATGACCGGGCGCGGATCGGCTGGGCTCATTCGATGCCCGACATGTGCGACATGTCGAAGCGGCCGGGCAGCAGTTCGCCGATCGTGGTG
This sequence comes from Paracoccus broussonetiae, assembly GCF_031854425.1. Taxonomy (NCBI): domain Bacteria; kingdom Pseudomonadati; phylum Pseudomonadota; class Alphaproteobacteria; order Rhodobacterales; family Paracoccaceae; genus Paracoccus; species Paracoccus broussonetiae. Next base: position 73,482 of record NZ_JAVRQI010000010.1, read on the forward strand.
GCCAGCGTCCGCCCCGAGGTCGTGGCCAGCAGCACCGGCGTATCGGGCTTGCCGAACTCGGCCAGCTTCTGGCGACAGCCGCCGCAGGGCGGGATCGGGCTGGGGCTGTCGGCGATCACCGCGACCTCGATCAGCTCGGTCTCGCCACTTGCCACCATCAGCGCGATCGCCCCTGCCTCGGCGCAGGTGCCTTCGGGATAGGCCACGTTCTCGACATTGCAGCCGCGATAGATCTGGCCCGAAACGCCACGCACCGCCGCGCCCACCTTGAAGCGGGAATAGGGTGCATATGCACGTTCGCGCACGTCGCGTGCCGCATCAAGAAGCGTCATGGCCCACCTTTCACATCGCCGTCATTTGCCAGTCCATCATTGCGCTTGGGCCCATCGTGATGCAAGTCCGACACATTCTGGCGGGCCCCCTGTTCCCCGCACAAAAAATAGTTTAACGCTGAACCATCTTGAGAGGAGGTCGCGTCATGGAAGAACGCAGGCAGGACAGTGCAAGGCAGGCCGCGCTGGATTATCACGAGTTTCCCCGCCCCGGCAAACTTGAGGTGCGCGCGACGAAGCCCCTTGCCAACGGCCGCGACCTGAGCCGGGCCTATTCCCCCGGCGTTGCGGAGGCCTGTCTGGAGATCAAGGCCGACCCGACCACGGCGGCACGCTATACCGCGCGCGGCAACCTTGTGGCCGTCGTCTCGAACGGCACGGCGGTTCTGGGCCTTGGCAATATCGGGGCGCTCGCCTCGAAGCCAGTGATGGAGGGCAAGGCCGTCCTCTTTAAGAAATTCGCCAATATCGACTGCTTCGACATCGAGCTGGACCAGCCCGACCCGGAAAAGCTGGCCGAGATCGTCTGCGCGCTGGAACCCAGCTTCGGCGCGATCAACCTTGAGGACATCAAGGCCCCCGACTGCTTCATCGTCGAAAAGATCTGCCGCGAGCGGATGAACATCCCGGTCTTCCACGACGACCAGCACGGCACCGCCATCGTCGTCGGCGCCGCCGCGACCAACGCATTGCTGATCGCTGGCAAGAAGTTCGAGGACATCAAGGTCGTCTCGACCGGCGGCGGCGCGGCCGGCATCGCCTGCCTGAACATGCTGTTGAAACTGGGCGTCAAGCGCGAGAACGTCTGGCTGTGCGACATCGCGGGTCTTGTCCATGAGGGCCGCGAAGAACAGATGACGCCGCAAAAGGCGGAATATGCGCAGAAAAGCGACCTGCGCACGCTGGATGACGTGATCGGTGGGGCCGACCTGTTCCTGGGTCTGTCCGGCCCCGGCGTCCTGACCCCCGACATGGTCGCCAAGATGGCAGACCGGCCGATCATCTTCGCGCTGGCGAACCCGACGCCCGAAATCCTGCCCGAGGACGTGCGCAGCGTCGCCCCGAACGCGATCATCGCGACCGGGCGGTCGGATTATCCGAACCAGGTGAACAACGTCCTGTGCTTCCCCTTCATCTTCCGGGGCGCGCTGGACGTGGGTGCGACCACGATCAACGACGATATGCAGCTGGCCTGCATCGAGGGAATCGCCGCACTTGCCCGCGCCACCACCAGCGCCGAGGCCGCGATGGCCTATCGCGGCGAGACGCTGACCTTTGGCCCGGAATACCTGATCCCGAAGCCCTTCGACCCGCGCCTGATCGGGGTCGTTTCGACCGCCGTGGCGAAGGCCGCTATGGAAACCGGCGTCGCCACCCGCCCGCTGGAGGATGTGAACGCCTACAAGCGCAAGCTGGACGGCTCGGTCTTCCGGTCGGCCATGATCATGCGCCCGGTCTTCGAAGCGGCGGCGACGGTCAAGCGTCGCATCGTCTTTGCCGAGGGCGAGGATGAGCGGGTGCTGCGCGCGGCGAATGCCATGCTTGAGGAAACCACCGATGTTCCGATCCTGATCGGTCGTCCCGAGGTGATCGAGGTCCGCGCCGAGCGCGCCGGCCTGCCGATCCGTCCCGGCCGCGATTTCGAGATCGTGAACCCGGAAAACGACCCGCGTTATCGCGACTATTGGGGCACCTACCACGAGCTGATGGCGCGCCGTGGCGTCACGCCCGAAGTCGCCCGCGCGATCATGCGCACCAACACCACCGCCATCGGCGCGGTCATGGTCCATCGTGGCGAGGCGGACAGCCTGATCTGCGGCACCTTCGGCCAATTCAGCTGGCACCTGAACTATATCAGCCAGGTGCTGGCGCGTGACGGCCTGCGCCCGCATGGCGCGTTGTCGCTGATGATTTTGGAGGATGGTCCGCTTTTCATCGCGGACACGCAGGTTCACCACGTCCCGACCCCGCAGCAGATCGCCGAAACCGCGATCGGCGCGGCGCGGCATGTGCGACGCTTCGGCCTCGCACCCAAGATCGCGCTGTGCTGCCATTCGCAATTCGGCAATCTCGAGACCGATTCCGGCAAGCGGATGCGCGAGGCGATCGAGATCCTGCAGGCGCGCGAGGTCGACTTCATGTTCGACGGCGAAATGCATGTCGATGCCGCGCTCGATCCGACCGTGCGCGAAAGGCTGATGCCGCATTCGCGTCTGGACGGGGCGGCGAACATCCTGATCTTCGCTGGCACCGACGCCGCCTCGGGCGTGCGCAACGCGCTGAAGCTGAAGGCCAACGGGCTTGAGGTCGGGCCGATCCTGATGGGCATGGGCAACCGCGCCCATATCGTCACCCCCTCGGTCACGACGCGCGGTCTGCTGAACATGAGCGTTCTGGCAGGTACCCCGGTCGGCCATTACGGCTGACCCGCACCCCGGTTGATCCGGGCCGCCCGATTTGCGGCCCGGACGAATGGCGCAGGAAGCTCTTGCCTGACCCGCCGCGCCTTGCCTAACTCCTCCCATGCCTTTGGGAGGAGGAATCCATGAGCTACCGCGACGTCTATTCGGCCTGGCAGGCGGACCCCGAGCATTTCTGGATGCAGGCCGCCGAGGCGATCGACTGGACCCGCAAGCCCTCGAAGGCGCTGTTCGACGAAAAAGCACCAATCTACGAGTGGTTTTCGGACGGCATGGTCAATGCCTGCTGGAACGCCGTCGACCGCCATGTGCTGGCCGGGCGCGGTGATCAGGTCGCAATCATGCATGAAAGCCCGGTGACACTGTCGACCAAGGGCATCACCTATCGGCAATTGCAGGACCGCGTCGCCTCGCTTGCAGGCGCGCTGCGGATGCGGGGCGTTGAAAAGGGCGACCGGGTCATCATCTACATGCCCATGATCCCCGAGGCGGTCGAGGCCATGCTGGCCTGCGCGCGGCTGGGCGCGATCCATTGCGTCGTCTTTGGCGGCTTTGCCGCAAACGAACTGGCCGTGCGGATCGACGATTGCCAGCCCAAGGCGATCATCGCAGCCTCTTGCGGCTTGGAGCCGAAGCGCGTCGTCCACTACAAGCCGCTGCTGGACGAGGCGATCGAGATCGCGCGCCACAAGCCCGAATTCTGCGTCATTTTCCAACGCGAAGAAGAGGTCGCGCAGCTGACCCCGGGCCGCGACTTCGCCTGGCACGGCTTTCAATACGGGGTGAAACCCGCTGAATGCGTCCCCGTCGAAGGGAACCACCCCGCCTATATCCTGTACACCTCGGGGACGACCGGCCAGCCCAAGGGCGTCGTGCGCCATACCGGCGGCTATCTTGTGGCGCTGCAATGGTCGATGAAGAACATCTACAATATCGGGGCCGGGGACCGGTTCTGGACCGCATCGGACGTGGGCTGGGTCGTAGGCCACAGCTATATCTGCTATGGCCCGCTGCTGACCGGGGCCACGACCGTCGTGTTCGAGGGCAAGCCCGTCGGCACGCCCCATGCGGGCGTGTTCTGGCGCACCATCCAGAACCACCGGATCAAGAGCTTCTTCACCGCTCCGACTGCGCTGCGCGCCATCCGCCGCGAGGATCCGGAGGGCGACTGGATTCGCCGCTACAAGCTGCATGAGTTGCAGGCCCTGTTCCTGGCCGGAGAGCGCGCCGATCCCGAAACGGTGCAATGGGCGCAAAAGCACCTGGGCGTTCCCGTGGTAGATCATTGGTGGCAGACCGAAACCGGCTGGCCCATCGCCGCCAATCCGATCGGGATCGAGACCTTGCCCACGAAGCCCGGCAGTCCCTCGGTCCCGATGCCGGGCTATGACGTGCGGGTGCTGGACGATGAGGGGAACCCGGCGCCCGCGGGCACGCTGGGGGCCATCGCGATCCGCCTGCCGTTGCCACCCGGAACCCTGCCCGGCCTGTGGAATGCCGAGGACCGCTTCCGCAAATCATATCTGGAGCGCTTCCCCGGCTATTACGAGACCGGCGATGCGGGCTATGTCGACGATGACGGTTATCTGTACGTCATGGCGCGCACCGATGACGTCATCAACGTTGCCGGCCACCGCCTGTCCACCGGCGCGATCGAGGAGGTCCTGGCCTCGCATCCCGCCGTGGCGGAATGCGCGGTGATCGGCGTCGCGGATGAACTGCGCGGACAGATTCCGCTGGGTTTGCTATGCCTCAAAGTGGGGGTCACGACACCGGGTGACCAGATCCTGCGCGAGGTCGTGGCGCTTGTCCGCGAGCGGATCGGCCCCGTCGCCGCATTCAAGCATGCCTGCATCATCGACCGCCTGCCCAAGACACGCTCAGGCAAGATCCTGCGCTCGACCATGGCGAAGATCGCGGATGGCGAGGCATTCAAGGTTCCCGCCACCATCGACGATCCCGCCATTCTGGACGAGATCCGCGAGGCCCTGCACGGTCTTGGCTTTCCCGAGGCCGCGCGGGCGGGTTGAACCGCCTTGCCCGGAAATGAAAACGCGGCGTCCCTGTCGGGCGCCGCGTTCGGGTATTTGAGAAACGGTGAAACCCGGCGCGCCTAGCCGATCTGACCGCCCAGCCCTGTCATAAGCGGCAGGAAGTCCGGGAAGGAGGTCGCGATCGGGCTGCCGTCATCGACCGAGATCGGCTGTTCCGAAGCCAACCCGCCGACCAGGAACGACATGGCGATGCGGTGATCCAGATGCGTGACCGCCGTCGCCCCACCCGAAAGGCCACCGGTCCCTTGGACGGTCATGGTGTCGTCGGTATCCTCGACGCTGGCCCCGTTGGCGCGCAGGCCCGCGACCATGGCAGCGATGCGGTCGCTTTCCTTGACGCGCAATTCGTGGACGCCCTGCATCAGGGTGGTCCCCTCGGCAAATGCCGCGATCACCGACAGGATCGGGAATTCGTCGATCATGCTGGCGGCGCGCTCGGGCGGGACCGTGACGCCTTTCAGCGGACCGTGGCGGACCAGCAGGTCGGCGACGGGCTCTCCACCCTCTTCCCGCGGGTTCTCGAAGGTGATGTCGGCGCCCATTTCCAGCAGCGTGACGTAAAGCCCGTCGCGGGTCGGGTTGCGGCTGACGCCCGGCACGCGGATCTCGGATCCGGGCACGATCAGCGCCGCGGCAACCGGGAATGCCGCGCTGGAGGGATCGCGCGGCACTGCGACCGGCTGGGGCACCAGCTCCGGGCGGCCCTTCAGGGTGATCACGCGGCCTTCGTCTGTGACTTCGGTCGTGATGGTTGCACCGAAGCCCGCCAGCATTCGCTCGGTATGGTCGCGGGTCGGTTCGGATTCGATGACCACGGTTTCGCCCGGCGCGTTCAGACCGGCCAGCAGCACCGCCGACTTGATCTGGGCGCTGGCGACCGGGGTCTTGTAGCGGACCGGGACAGGCTCGGCCGCGCCTTTGATGGTCACGGGCAGGCGCTTGCCTTCGCGCGCCGTGACCTCACAGCCAAACAGCTCCAGCGGGTCGGTCACGCGGCCCATCGGGCGACGGCTGAGGCTGGCATCGCCGGTGAAGGTCGCGGTAACAGGCGTCGTCGCCATCGCGCCCATGATCAGCCGCACCCCGGTGCCGGAATTGCCGCAATCGATGACGCCCTCAGGTTCGGCAAAGCCGCCGACGCCGACCCCGTTGACCTTCCATTCGCCGGTCCCCAGGCGCTCGACCTGCGCGCCGAAAGCCTGCATGGCCTTGGCGGTGTCCAGAACGTCCTGCCCTTCCAGAAGGCCGGTGATGTGGGTTTCCCCCACCGACAGCGCGCCAAGGATCAGCGCGCGGTGGCTGATCGACTTGTCGCCCGGCACCTTTGCCTCGCCCTTCAGCGGGCCCGAGCGGCGGGCGGTCATCGGGATCGGTTCGGCGGAATGTGACATGGCAGGCCCCTCATGTGATCGGCTAGGTGATAGCGGTCACGCAAGGGGCTTGCAATCAACCCTGACGGCGGAAGGTCGCGTAATGCGGCACGCGACCCTCGCGCAGCGCCTTTTGTTCATAACGCGTGCTGAACCAGTCGTCCCAAGCCTCCGGCCCTTCATGGACCAGATCGAAACCGGCGGGCGGGACTTCTTCCAGCGTTTGCCGCATATAGTCTGGAATATCCGTCGCCACGCGGAATTCGGCACCGGGCTTCATCACGCGCGCCAGCGGGATCAGATGCTCGGGCGTCACGAAGCGGCGGCGGTGATGGCGCGCCTTGGGCCAGGGGTCGGGATAGTTCAGGAACGCCTTGTCGACCGAGTTTTCCGGGAACACGTCCATCAGGTCGCGCGCGTCGCCCGGATGGACGCTGACATTCTCGACCCCGGCGGCACGAATCTTGCCCAGAAGCATCGCGACGCCATTGATGAAGGGCTCGCAGCCGATGATCCCGATCTCGGGATAGGTGGCGGCCATGTGGACCATGTGCTCGCCCCCGCCAAACCCGACCTCCAGCCAGACCGGGCGGTCGTCGCCGAAGATCGCGCTTGGCGCGATGGGCGTGCGTTCGGGATTGTCGGCCTGCGTGATGCCGCGCGGGCGCAGGGTGCCCAGATCCTCGGACAGGTAACCCTTTTGCGACTGGCGCAGGGTCTTGCCGTGGCGGCGGCCGTAAAAATTGCGGCGCGGGGGATTGGGATCGAATTCGCTCATGCCGCGCCCATAGAAAGGGCGCGGCTGAAGGTCAAGTCATTCCGCAGCGAGTCGCGAAATGATGACGGTCACTTCGGGCTTCTTGCCGATCTCTTCCATCGAGACCTGCCGCGCGATCTTGCGCACCGCCTCTTCCAGTCGGTCGTCGTTCATCACCGTGCGGTCGTCGGCGCGTTCCAGAAACTCGGCCAACTCGCTTTCGATATTCCCGGCCAGCGGCACGCCCGCGCGACCCCGTTCCGGCAGGCCGGACAGTTCGACCCAAGCATCGGGAAGCGGATTGTCATCCTCGTCGATGATGATCGAGACCATCGCGTGACCGTTCAGGGCCATGCGGATACGGTCACGGACGATGCCGTCCATCGCGCCGATCAGCGCGGTGCCGTCAAGATACAGCCGGCCGGTATCGATATGGTCGACGACGCGCGGCGCCGCGCCCGAAATCTCGACCATGGTGCCGTTCGTCACCACCATCGAGGGGATGCCACGCGCCTCGGCCAGCTTCATATGTTCGCGCAGGTGCATGTGCTCGCCATGCATCGGGATCACCATGCGAGGCTTCAGCAGGTCGTGTACGGCCTGGATGTCGGGGCGGTTGGCATGACCCGAGACGTGATACATTCCGTCATCGGCATCGAACAGGTCGACGCCCATCTCGCTCAGCTGGTTCTGGATGCGGATCACGCCGCGCTCGTTTCCGGGAATGGTGCGCGAGCTGAACAGGAAGCTGTCGCCTTCCTTCAACTCGATCCCCAGATAACGGCCGCGCGACAGTTGCGCGCTGGCGGCGCGGCGTTCGCCCTGGCTGCCGGTGACAACCAGCATAACCTTGTCCCGCGGCAGGTCCGCGGCTTCCTCTGGGCTGACGACCGGGGGAAAGCGGTCAAGGACACCGGTCTCGATCCCGACGGTGACCATGCGGCGCATGGCGCGGCCCAGCAGGCAGATCTTGCGCCCGGCGGCAACCCCCGCTTCGGCCAGGGTGCGCAGCCGCGCGATGTTGCTGGCGAAGGTCGTGGCGACGACAAGCTGCCGCTGGGACATGACGAAATCCAGCAGCGGGTTCGCTAGAACCGCCTCGGACCGGCCGGGATTGGGCGAGAAAATGTTGGTGGAATCGCAGGTCAGCACCTGCACGCCCTGCCCTTCCTTGGCGATCTCGTGCCAGGTGATCGGGTCGAAGGGTTCGCCGACGACCGGCGTTCCGTCCAGCTTGAAATCGCCCGTATGCACGATCCGACCGGCGGGCGTGTCGATGATCAGCGCCGAGCTTTCGGGGATCGAATGGCTGACCGGGACGAATTGCACCTGGAACGGACCGGCCGAGACGACCTCGGGGCGCGGGGCGTGGATATGGATATGCTCGACGGGCTGGCCCATCTCTTCCATCTTCAGGCGCGCCAGCGCTCCAGTGAAGCGGCGGCAATGAATCGGCTTCTGGATCTTGCCCCAAAGCAGACCAAGCGCGCCGACATGGTCTTCATGCCCGTGGGTGATGAAGATCGCCTCGATCCGGTCGCGGTTGTCCTCAAGCCAGGCGACATCGGCCATGATCAGGTCGATGCCCGGCGCCGTATCCATGTCGCCGAACGTCACGCCCAGATCGATGACAATCAGCCTTTCGCGCCCCGGCTCGCCATAGCCATAGACATAGGCGTTCATGCCGATCTCGCCCGCGCCGCCCAGCGGCAGATAGATCAGGCGTTCAGCCATGGGCCATCTCCTTGTTGTAATCGTGGATCAGGCGCAGCCCGTGCATGGTCAGGTCATCCTCGATTGCATCGAAAAGATCAAACCCCTGATCGAAGAGGGGTGCAAGCCCGCCCGTGGCGATGACTTTCATCGCACGGCCGCGTTCCTCGCGGATCTTTTCGACGATCCCCTGCACGAGGCCGATATAGCCCCAGAAAATGCCTGATTGGATACAGGCAACGGTATTCGTTCCGATGACCTTCGGGGGCATCGTCACGTCGACATGCGGAAGACTGGCCGCACCCATATGCAATGCCTCAAGGCTGAGGTTCACGCCCGGAGAGATCACCCCCCCGACATAGGCCCCATCCGTATCGACCACGTCAAAGGTGGTCGCGGTGCCGAAATCGACGACGATCAGGTCCGGGCCATGGCGGTCGAATGCGCCCACGGTATTGACCAGCCGGTCGGGACCGACCGTGGTGCCCTGATCGACGCGGGGCGTGACGGGCAACAGGCAATCCGGCTTGCCGACGACCAGCGGGCGCGTGTCGAAATAGCGGTTGCAGAGCACCCGCAGGTTGAAAACCACGCGGGGTGCTGTCGCGCTGATGATGCAGTCGGTGATGTCCAGCTCGAACTTCTGGACCGACATCAGCGTGGACAGCCAGACGAAATACTCATCCGCCGTGCGCCGATGGTCGGTCGAGATCCGCCACATGGCCAGAAACCGTTCCCCGTTCCAGACCGAAAAGACGGTGTTCGTATTGCCAGTGTCGATGCAAAGAAGCATCGCTCAACCTCCAAAGAAGACGTCGGCGGCGGGCAGGACCCGGCGGCCGGAAGGCGTGGTCAGGACCAGGGCACCGGTTTCATCAATGCCGTCGAAGACGCCGCGGGTCTCGTTCTGGCCGGTCCGGGCAATGATCGTCTCGCCCAACCGTGCGGCTCGTGCAAGCCAGGCGTTGCGGATCGGCGCAAAGCCATAGGTTTCGAACTGAGCCAGCCAGCGTGCGAAAGCCGGGGCCAGCAGGTCCAGGAAATCCTCGGCAGCGACGGTGAAGCCGGTCTCTTCGCGCACCGAGACCGGACGGACGGCACCCGGTTCAACTGCAGATGTCGTGGGGGCCGCGGCCAGGTTGACCCCGATCCCGACGGCGACGGCTTGGATGCTGCGTCCCGATCCCAGGCTTTCCAGCAGGATGCCCGCGATCTTGCCGCCGTTCAGCAGCACGTCATTCGGCCACTTGATTGCAAGCCGCGCCGCCGGACCACAGGCATCTGACAACGCGTCATAAAGCGCAAGCGCGGCAACGAAGGACAGTTGCGCCACGGCCTCAGGGTCGCCCTTGGGTCGCAAGACGAGAGTGCCGGCGAAGTTCCCCGCCGGCATGACCCATCCGCGTCCGCGCCGCCCGCGCCCGGCGACCTGTTCATGGGTCATGATCCAGGTCGGTCCGGTCAGCGACGGCCCCTGACGCATCGCTTCGGCATTGGTGCTGTCGGTGCGGGCCAGGATCACCCGGCCCACGCCTTGCGGCCAGGTTTCACTCAACGCGATCGGGCTCGGCCGGCAGGTCTGCGGCGGGGACGGCGACAGCCGCATGGGCGGGCGCGACCAGGGTTTCGGCCGCGCGACCGGCTGCGGTGTCGACGCCCAGCATGTTGATCGCGCCGAACAGCATCATCGCCGCCGGGATCATCAGGGCAAGATACTGCACGCCCCCCATGCGGCTGGTCACGCCATCACTCTCGGCACCGAAATACATGTAGTAGACGATGCGCAGGTAATAGAAGGCACCGATGACCGAGGCGATGACGCCCAGCACCGCAAGCCAGCCCATGCCCGCATCGACCGCCGCGTTCAGCACGCCGAACTTCGCGAAGAAGCCAAGCGTCGGCGGAACGCCCGCCAGGCTGAACATCAGCACCAGCACCGCAAGACCCTTGGCCGGCGAGGTCCAGGCAAAGCGGTTCAGCGCCGCAAGGTCGGTGACCGGGGTGCCGTCGCGCTCAAGCGACAGGATGAAGGCGAAGGTACCGACGTTCATGACCGCATAGATGGTCATGTAGATCAGCATCGACTGCACGCCCAGGGTCGAGCCAGCGGCCAGGCCGACCAGCGCAAAACCCATATGCGCAATCGAGGAATAGGCCATCAGGCGCTTGACGTTCGTCTGCCCGATTCCCGCGATGGACCCCAGGAACATCGACATGACGGCCAGCGCCGCGATGATCTGGCTCCAGTCGTCGATGACCTGACCGAAGGCGGTAAAGACCAGCCGAGCGATCAGCGCCATCGCGGCAACCTTGGGCGCGGTGGCGAAGAATGCCGTCACAGGCGTGGGCGAGCCTTCATAGACGTCCGGCGTCCACATGTGGAACGGCACGGCCGAAACCTTGAACGACAGGCCAACCAGCATGAACACCAGCCCGAACAGCACGCCAAGCGACAACTGGCCGCCCTGCATGGTCGTGATGATGCCCGCGAAGCTGGTGGTGCCCGCGAAGCCATAGACCAGCGAGGCGCCGTAAAGCAGCAGGCCCGAGCTGAGCGAGCCCAGCACGAAGTATTTCAGGCCCGCTTCCGACGACCGCGCCGAGTCGCGACGCATCGCGGCGACGACGTAAAGCGACAGCGATTGCAGCTCCAGCCCCATGTACAGGGTCAGCAGGTCGCCCGCCGAAACCATCAGCATCATGCCGATGACCGACAGCGAGACGATGATCGGGAACTCGAACCGCAGCATCCGCCGCCGTTCGAGGTAATCGATGCTCATCGCCAACACTGCCGCACCGGCGACCAGCATCACGACCTTGGCAAAGCGCGAGAAGCTGTCATCGATGAACATGCCATAGAAGGCGGTGGCGTCCGCGCGTCCGCCAAGGCCGACCATTGCGGCGACCAGCAGGAACACGGCGACGGTGGCCCAGACCAGCGGGCGCGCCAGCTTGTCCTTGCCGAGATAGGCCCCGACCAAAAGGGCGGCCAGCGCGTAAGCGGCCAGCAGCGCCTCGGGCAGAATGGTCGTGAAATCGAGCGAGGTCATGTCCGCCCCCTAGTGGCTTGTCTCAGCCGCGGCGGTTTCGACCACCGGCTGGCTTTGGTTGTAGTCATTGAGCAGCGCGGAAACCGCGGGCCCGGTCACATCCGTCACAAGGCGCGGATAGACCCCGAGGAGCAGCGTCATCGCGATCAGCGGGACAAAGATCCAGCGCTCGCGCGGCGTCATGTCGGTGATCGACTTCAGGCTTTCCTTGATCAGCTGGCCCAGCGTGACCCGGCGATACAGGTAAAGCGCATAGGCGGCCGAGAAGATCACGCCCGTGGCAGCGACGAAGGCGACCCAGGTATTGGCGCGGAACGTGCCCAAGAGCGTCAGGAATTCGCCCACGAAGCCCGAAGTGCCCGGCAGTCCGACGTTCGCCATGGTGAAGAACATGAAGACCGCGGCATAGGCCGGCATCCGGTTCACAAGCCCGCCATAGGCGTCGATCTCGCGCGTGTGCATCCGGTCATAGATGACGCCGACGCAAAGGAACAGCGCGCCCGAGATGAAGCCGTGCGACAGCATCTGGAAGATCGCGCCGTCGACACCGGGCTGGTTCGCGGCAAAGATCCCCAGGGTGACATAGCCCATGTGGGCGACTGACGAATAGGCGATGACCTTCTTCATGTCCGACTGCGCCAGTGCGACCAGCGAGGTGTAGACGATGGCGATCGCCGACATCCAGAAGACCAGCGGCTGCAGGATCTCGGACGCGACAGGGAACATCGGCAGGCTGAATCGCAGGAAGCCGTAGCCCCCCATCTTCAGCAGCACCGCGGCCAGCAGGACCGAACCGGCGGTCGGCGCCTGAACGTGCGCATCGGGCAGCCAGGTATGGACCGGCCACATCGGCATTTTGACCGCGAAGCTGGCAAAGAAGGCCAGGAACAGCAGGGTCTGCGTGCCGCCGACGACCGTCATGCCCAGCAGGCGATAGGTCTCGTGCGGGAAGTCGAAGGTCAGCAGGGTCGGAATGTCGGTGGTGCCCGCCATGCGATACATGGCGATCATCGCGACCAGCATCAGGACCGAGCCGAGGAAGGTGTACAGAAAGAACTTGAAGGCCGCATAGATGCGGTCCTTGCCGCCCCAGATGCCGATGATCAGGAACATCGGGATCAGGCCTGCCTCGAAGAACAGATAGAACAGCACCAGGTCAAGTGCGGTGAACACGCCGATCATCAGCCCTTCCAGAACCAGGAAGGCGATCATGTATTCCTTGACCTTCGTCTCGACCGTCCAGCACGACAGAATGGTCAGCGGCATCATGAAGGTGGTCAGCAGCACGAACAGGACCGAGATCCCGTCGACGCCCATCTTGTAGCGCAGGCCCATGATCCAGGCGTGATCCTCGACGAACTGGAAGCCGGTATTGGCCGGGTCGAAGCCGAAGAGCACGAAAAGCGAGATCAGGAAGGTGGCCGTGGTCGCCAGCAGCGCAAGCCATTTGGCATTGCGCGCCGCCGCCTCGTCCTGGCCCCGCAGGAACAGGGCCATGATGCCCGCCGCGACGATGGGCAGGAAGGTGATGATGGAAAGAAGGTTCGTCATATCAGTGCGCGCCCCGCATCATCACCCAGATCAGCAGCCCCACGATGCCGACGACCATGGCGAAGGCATAGTGGAACAGGTAGCCCGATTGCACCCGGACCGCCGCGCGCGTCAGGCGCGGGATAAGGCCCATGGCAACCCCATTGATCGCCCCGTCGATCGTGGCCCCGTCGCCCTTTTTCCAAAGGATGCGACCAAGGCAAAGCGCCGGGCGGACGAAGATGAAGTTGTAGATTTCGTCAAAGTACCATTTGTTCAGCAGGAACCGGTAAAGCGCGGGCTGGGCCTTGGCGAGGCGCGCCGGCGTTTCCGGGCTGCGGATGTAGAAGATCCAGGCCGTGAACAGGCCGAGCAGCATGGCGATGAAGGGAGAGACCTTCACCCATGCCGGGGCTTCGTGCGCCTCGGTCATGATATGATTGTCGGCGCCCATATAGATCGCGCCTCCGACCGGGGCCGCAACGGCAGCATGCTCGCCTTCGGCGGCAGCGGTTTCGCCCTCGGCCGCCGGGGCGGCATGCTCGGTCGCAGTGTCGGCGGCAGCGGTCTCGGTCCCGACCTTCTCGACCTCGGCGGTGCCGTGCTCGGCCGGTGCGGCCTCACCCTCGGCGCTGGCCTCATGCGTTGCGGGCATGTGGAAGAAGGTTGTGACCTTGTGGTGGTCGCCGAAGAAGGGGCCATACCAGATCATGCCGGCAAAGGTCGCGCCGATCGCCAGGACAACCAGCGGAACGGTCATGACCGCAGGGCTTTCATGGGCATGTTCATGCGCATGATGATCTCCGCGTTCCTTGCCGAAGAACGTCAGGAAGATCAGCCGCCAGGAATAGAAGCTGGTGAAGCAGGCCGCGATCACGAGCATCCAGAAGGCGTAGGTGTTGCCTGCCCAGGCGCTTTCGATGATGGCGTCCTTGGACAGGAAGCCGGCAAAGCCGATATGGGTCAGCGGGATCCCGACGCCGGTGATGGCGAAGGTGCCGATCATCATCGCCCAATAGGTCAGCGGGATCTTCTTCCTCAGGTTTCCGTAGTTCCGCATGTCCTGTTCGTGATGCATCGCGTGGATGACCGAACCGGCACCAAGGAACAGCATCGCCTTGAAGAAGGCGTGGGTCAGCAGGTGGAACATCGCCGCCGAATAGACGCCGACACCCGCAGCCACGAACATGTAGCCCAGCTGCGAACAGGTCGAATAGGCGATGACGCGCTTGATGTCGTTCTGCACCAGGCCGACGGTCGCGGCGAAGAAGGCCGTGGTTGCACCGACGATCACGATGAAATGTTTCGCATGCGGCGCGAATTCATAAAGGGGCGACATGCGGCAGACCAGGAACACGCCCGCGGTCACCATGGTCGCGGCGTGGATCAGGGCCGAAACCGGGGTCGGGCCTTCCATCGCGTCCGGCAGCCACGTGTGCAGCAGAAGCTGCGCCGACTTGCCCATCGCGCCCACGAACAGCAGGAAGCCCAGCAGGTTGGCGGCGTTCCACTCGGTCCACAGGAAATGCAACTGCGTCTGCGCGATCTCGGGGACCTGGGCGAAGACGACGTCGAAGTTGATCGACCCGGTCAGCCAGTAAAGCCCGAAGATGCCCAGAAGGAAGCCGAAGTCGCCGACGCGGTTGACGATGAATGCCTTCATCGCGGCGGCGTTCGCGCTTTCCTTTTTGTAGTAGAAGCCGATCAGCAGATAGGACGCGACGCCCACGCCTTCCCAGCCGAAGAACATCTGCAGCAGGTTGTCCGCCGTCACCAGCATCAGCATGGCGAAGGTGAAGAACGACAGATAGGCGAAGAAGCGCGCCTTGTAATGCTCGTGATGGCCCCAGTTGTCGTCATGCGCCATGTACCCGATCGAGTACAGGTGCACGAGCGCCGAGACGGTCGTCACCACGATCAGCATGATCGCGGTCAGGCGGTCCAGGCGGATGGCCCATTCAGTGACAAAGTCACCCGACACCACCCAGTCCATGACCGGGATATGGCGCGGCACGCCGTCGAAGCCGAGGAACAGGATCCAGCTGAGCAGGCAGCACAGGAACAGGATCCCGGTGGTCAGATATTGCGCGGCTTTCTCGCCGATCAACCGCCAGCCGAAGCCGGCGATGATCGAGGCCAGAAGTGGCGCGAAAAGGACGATCTTTTCCATGCCGTCTTAACCCTTCATCACGTTGACGTCTTCCACCGCGATCGTGCCGCGGTTGCGGAAGAAGACCACGAGGATGGCAAGGCCGATCGCCGCCTCGGCCGCCGCGACCGTCAGGATGAACATGGTGAAGACCTGCCCCGCCAGATCGCCCAGATGGGTCGAAAAGGCGACGAAGTTGATGTTCACCGCCAAGAGCATCAGTTCGATCGACATCAGGATGACGATGACGTTCTTTCGGTTCACGAATATCCCGAAAATGCCGGTGACGAAAAGTATCGCCCCCACGACAAGATAATGTGTCAATCCGATCATCTTCCTGGTCCCTCCGGGCCTTCGCCCGTTGAAATATCCGTTCGCTAGGCGGACCGCCCGCTGGCGGTCCCGATTTGGCTTCGGTCGCAGCGGGACGGGCTTAAAGCCCCTGCCCCGGCTTCACGTCTTTCATTTCCATGGTCTTCGCCGGATCGCGCCACATCTGCTCCAGCACGTTCTGGCGCTTGATGTCGCGGCGGTGGCGCATGGTCAGCAGGATCGCCCCGATCATCGCGACCAGAAGGATCAGGCCGGCGATCTGGAAGTTCAGCAGGTAGCGGTCATAGATCACCATGCCCAGGCCCTGCGTATTATGGACATCGGCAAGGATCGGCGCGGCGCGCAGCCCTTCGGCCGCGTCCGAAGGTGCCCAGCCGGAAAAGGCGATGGCCAGCTGCGCCAGCAGGACGATCCCGATCATCAGCGCCAGCGGCAAGGACCGCGCAAGCTCGCCCCGCAATTCCGCGAAGTCGACGTCAAGCATCATGACGACGAACAGGAACAGCACCGCGACCGCGCCGACATAGACGACGATCAGCAGCATGGCGACGAACTCGGCACCCTGCAGGACGAAAAGGCCGGAAGCGGACAGGAAGGCAAGGATAAGCCACAACACCGAATGGACCGGGTTGCGGGCGATCACGACCCCGAAGCCTGCTATGCAGACGGTGATCGCAAACAGGTAGAAAGCGAAGGTCATCATTCCTCGTCCTCCTCGGCATAGACGCTTTTGGCGATCTCGAGTGCCTTCTGCATCGCAGGCAGCCCGCCGAACATGCTCATCTGAAAGATCGTCTCGGCGATCTCGCGTTTCGTGGCACCGGCCGCAAGCGCCTGACGGATGGTCAGGCGAAGCTGCGGCTCGGCCAGCGCGCCCTGAACGGTAATCGCGCCGATGGTGAGAAGCAGGCGCGTCTTCGCGTCTAGCCCCTCGCGGTTGAAAGTCTTGCCGAACCACATCTCAAGCATGTCGGCCGGCATGATGGGCACCAGCTTTTCAACGGCACGCATGTCGAAATGTTCGAGCGCGGGGTTCCACGCACGCGCCATCTCCTGGCTCGAGGCCATCATCTGCGCGAAAAGCTTGGTGAACGCATCACTCATCTGTAGGGCGCATCCAGTTGCAGGTTGCGGGCGATCTCGGCTTCCCAGCGTTCGCCATTCGCAAGCAGCTTCTGCTTGTCATAGAACAGCTCTTCGCGGGTTTCCGTCGCATATTCGAAGTTCGGGCCTTCGACGATGGCATCCACCGGGCAGGCTTCCTGGCAGAAACCGCAATAGATGCATTTCGTCATGTCGATGTCGTAGCGCGTGGTGCGGCGGCTGCCGTCCTCGCGCGGTTCGGCGTCGATGGTGATGGCCTGGGCCGGGCAAACCGCTTCGCAAAGCTTGCAGGCGATGCAGCGTTCTTCGCCGTTCGGATAGCGACGCAGCGCGTGCTCGCCCCGGAAGCGAGGCGACAGCGGGCCTTTCTCATGCGGATAGTTCAGCGTCGGCTTGGGCGACACGAAATAGCGCATCCCAAGGCCAAAACCCTTGATGAAATCCCACATGAGGAAATACTTGGTCGCCCGCGCGAAATCGAAGGCCATCAGAATTGCTCCCCTTTCCTGGGTGCCGCGAAGCGGTCGAATGCGGCGACGTATTCGCGCACCCGCGCGCCATCCTTCGCATGTTCCGCCGTGTCGAGATTGTTGGCGAGGAAATGGGCCAGTTCGATCTTGTCGGTCTCACTGGCTCGGGCAAATGCCTCGGCTAGCTTGTTCGAATACATGGCTTACCCTCCGACCGCGAAGCGGGCCCAGAAACCGCCAAGGACTTGGTAACGGGCAAGGATGGCGATCAGCACGACCCAGCCAAGCGACAGGGGCAGGAACACCTTCCAGCCGATCCGCATGAGTTGGTCGTAGCGGTAGCGCGGCACGATCGCCTTGACCATCGCGAACATGTAGAACCAGAACCACATCTTGATGACCATCCACCACCAGCCGTCGGCGATGAACGGGACGGGCGACAGCCAGCCGCCGAAGAACAGCAGCGAAAGCAGCGCGCACATCAGATAGATGGCGATGTATTCACCTGCCATGAACAGCAGATAGGGCGTGGACGAATACTCGACCATGTGGCCGGCGACCAGTTCCGATTCCGCCTCGGCAAGGTCGAAGGGCGGGCGGTTCGTTTCGGCCAGGGCCGAGACGAAGAACAGAACGACCATCGGCAGGTGCGGCAGCCAGTACCAGTTCAGCAGGCCATAGCTGCCCTTCTGCGCATGGACGATCTCGGTCAGGTTCATCGACCCGGTCGAGATGATGACGCCGATGATGATCAGGCCCATCGAGACCTCGTACGAGATCATCTGCGAGGCCGACCGCAGCGACGCCAGGAACGGATATTTCGAGTTCGACGCCCAACCGCCCATGATCGAGCCATAAACCTCGAGCGAGGAGGCCGCGAAGACGAACAGGATGCCGACATTGATGTTGGCCATGACCCAGCCTTCGTCGAAGGGGATCACGACAAAGGCGAACAGCGCCAGCATCATCGAAAGGAACGGCGCAAGGAAGAAGATGAACTTGTCGGCACCGGCCGGGATCACGATTTCCTTGACGATATACTTCAGCGCATCGGCGAAGGTCTGCAGCAGGCCCCAGGGGCCAACCACGTTCGGTCCGCGGCGCATCTGCACGGCCGCCCAGATTTTGCGGTCGCCATAGACCATGAAAATCAGCGAGCCCATGACGAAGGCGATCACCGCCAGGCCCTGAAGAAGCAGGCTCAGCGCGAAACCGTAGGATGAGGCCCAGAATTCAGCCATGATCTTTCGTCCCTCTCATCACGCTGCGGGAATGCCGCGCGACTTGCATTCCTGCAAGGTGTCTTTCGTTGTCATCACCGTCAGCCCCATCGGCTTCGCCCCTGACAGGGTGAAAACCGAACCGACGACCATCTTGCCATTGCGTTTTTCGCGCAGGGTCCGGATGTGGCGGGCGAATGGGGTTCCATTCGCATCCGCCCAATTGGCCAGCGCGCATGTGGCATAGGCGAACGCCGTGTCGGCGTCCACCCCACCACGAAGATTTGCGGTCACTTCCACCAGGCTGTCCCCCGATTTCTTCCGGCTGGGATAGGCCTTGACCATGGCCCCCTCGAAATCCTTGGGATCCGCCTTGAAGGTTGTGGGCAGGCCAAGCCGCATCGGTTTCGTCCGCGCCTTGAACTCGGCCAGCGCCTTTTCCTGCGCGGTCGGACCACGCGGGCTGACCGGCCCCAGCGAGGCGACGCCCGACAGATCGAGCCCCAGGTTGTCGTTCAGAGCCGCCAGATCCGCCTCGGTCACGGCAAAGGCATCGCGGCCTTCGGGACTGTCCAGCGTCATCTCGGACACCGACCCGTCGGGTTCGAGAATCAGGATGTCGCCGGACTTGGTCGAAATCCGCCCACGCGTCAGCACCTGCTTGTCCGGCGCGCCCGCATCACTTTGCAGGACCGCGACATTCAGTTGCTGCGGCTTGGCCGGAGGCCGCGAATCGACGCTGTGATCCGAGCCGCAGCCCGCCAGCATCGACGCGATCAGACCAAAGCCAAGCAGTCCCCCGATGCGGCTCGCCATTCAGTGTTCACTCCGCTGCCAGTGCGGGCGCCTTCCGCGCCGCTGCCATCGCCGAAAGCTCTCCCATCAGCGGCGACGAGCGCGCGATCGGGTTCGTCAGGTAGAAATCGGCGACGGCCAGCCGGAACCCGGCCTTGCCCATGTCGCGCAGTTCAAGAGCCTGCCATTCGTTCGCGGGCACACGATCGATCTGCGCCAGATGCGGAACGGCCTCGACCAACTTGCGGCGCAGACCCGCCAGGCTGTCCCAAGGCTGGGTTTTGCCCAGTTCGGCCGACAGCGCGCGCAGGATCGCCCAGTTCTCCTTGCCCTCGCCCGGCGCGAAGTTCGCACGCATGGCAAGCTGCGGGCGACCTTCGGTGTTCACGAACAGGCCACTTTCCTCGGTATAGCAGGCAGCGGGCAGGATGATGTCGGCACGATGCGCGCCGCGGTCGCCGTGGCTGCCCTGATAGATCACGAACGGACCAGCCGCGATGTCGATCTCGTCCGCGCCAAGGTTATAGATCACCTCGGCACCGTCGATGGCGGCGCTGAGCCCGCCTTCGGTCACCGCACCCACGTCCATCGCGCCAACGCGGCTCGCGGCGCTGTGCAGCACCAGCAACTTGCAATCGCCCAGTTCGCAGATCCGCATCGCATGGGCCAGCACAGCCTCGCCATCCGCCTCGTTCAAGGCGCCCTGCCCGACGATCACGATGCCCGGCGCGCCATCCTTGTCGGCCAGGTCCTGTTTCAGTAGGTCGGCCAGCGCGGCGCGGTCGGTGCCCAGATGGGCATAGTCGAAGGTCAGATCCACAGCCTCGCCGATCAGCGCAATCTGCGCGCCGCCAGCCCAGGCCTTGCGGATGCGCGAGTTCAGCACCGGTGCTTCTTCACGCGGGTTGGTGCCGATCAGCAGGATGCGCTTGGCGCTGTCGATATCCTCGATCGCGGCATTGCCGACATAGGCCGAGCGGTTGCCGGCGGGCAGGCGCGCGCCGTCGGTCCGGCATTCGACCTTGCCGCCCAGCCCCTCGACCAGTTGCTTCAGGCTGAAGGCAGCCTCGACCGGAACCAGATCGCCGACGAGACCCGCAACCTTCTTGCCCTTCATCGCGCGGGCGACGGCATCCAGCGCCTCGGGCCAGGTGGCGGCACGAAGCTTGCCGTTTTCGCGGATATAGGGCTTGTCCAGACGCTGGCGGCGCAGGCCGTCCCAGACGAAGCGGGTCTTGTCGTTGATCCACTCTTCGTTCACGCCGTCATGGTTGCGCGGCAGGATGCGCATGACTTCGCGACCCTTGGTATCGACCCGGATGTTCGAGCCGAGCGCGTCCATGACGTCGATCGACTCGGTCTTGGTCAGTTCCCACGGGCGGGCGGTGAAGGCATAGGGCTTGCTGACCAGCGCGCCGACCGGGCACAGGTCGATGATGTTGCCCTGCATGTTCGAAACCAGCGTCTCGTTCAGATAGCTGGTGATCTCGCTGTCTTCGCCGCGACCGGTCTGGCCCATCTGGGTGATGCCCGCGACCTCGGTCGTGAAGCGCACGCAGCGGGTGCACGAAATGCAGCGGGTCATGTGGGTTTCGACCAGCGGACCCAGGTTCAGGTCCTCGGACGCGCGCTTCGGTTCACGGTAGCGGCTGAAATCGACGCCATAGGCCATTGCCTGGTCCTGCAGGTCGCATTCGCCACCCTGGTCGCAGATCGGGCAGTCCAGCGGGTGGTTGATGAGCAGGAACTCCATCACCCCCTCGCGGGCCTTCTTGACCATGGGCGAATTCGTCTTGATCTCGGACGGTGCGCCATCCGGGCCGGGGCGAAGGTCCTTGACCTGCATCGCGCAAGAGGCGGCGGGCTTCGGCGGGCCGCCGACCACTTCGACAAGGCACATGCGGCAGTTGCCGGCGATCGACAACCGCTCGTGATAGCAGAAGCGCGGCACCTCGATCCCGGCCTGCTCGCAGGCCTGGATCAGGGTCATGTTCGGATCGACCTCGATAATCTTGTCGTCGATCTTGAGCTTGCGAAGATCTGCCATCTTGTCTTTCCTTATCCGTCGCGGTGGCGAAGCATCGCCTGACCGGCACCATGTCCGGCAGTTTCCGCACGATGTAAATGCTGGCCGAAGGCTGGCCCGGTTTTCTGTGCCGTCGTTGTGGTCATGTGCCCCGCATCCATCATTTCACCCGCGTGAAGGCGCGGGGCAGGATGGTCGGCAGCGCACGGTCGTCAAGATTGTCACGGGTGATCTCGACGCTCATCTCGTCGCTCCCCCCGTCGAAATAGACCATGGCGTAGACCGGCGAGGCGGTATTGTATTTCACGCGCCGGTTGGCGTCGGTCGTGTAGCGGGTGCCATCGGCGCGCCAGCAGGTGATCAGCGCGCCCTTGGCATTTCCGGTCACACGCAGCATCGGCTTGCCCGCCACGTTGCGGGTGACGTTGGTGCGCACGCCCGGCCCCTCGGCATTGCACTTGATGTCGGTGGGCGCGAAGGTCGAGAAGCTCAGGTAGAACTTCTGCGAGGTCGGCGTGAAGGGACCGGCGAAGGCATCCCCTGCGATCATCGCGGCGGCCGATGCAGCCATGAGGCCCAGTCCGATGCGGTTCATCCACTTTTTCATTTCGCCACCAGGAAGCTGCCGATCAAATTCTTGTCGGCGATCGCCTTGCGGCCAATGGCGCAAAAGCTTTCGGGATCGCCCTTTCTCGCACCGTTCTGGGTCAGATAGTCCTCAGCCACGGCATAGATGCGCTTCTTGTCTGCCTTGCTGTCAAGAAAGGCATCGATCTCTTTGGTGGAATAGCCCTTGTCCTGGGCATAGCGCTTCAGCTTGCGCGCCTCGCCATAGGCGTAAATGATCCGCGCATTGATGGTCGGGCATTCGCGCCGGATCCGGTCTGCGATGCGGGCCGAGATCAGGCGGTCGTTGATATGCTTTTCCTGACTCAGCGGTTCCAGCGCGAAAGCCGGGCCAGCGGTCAAAAGCGTCGCGGCGATCAATGCGGCAGCGATGGGTTTCATGGCAAATGCCTCCTTGTCATGGCGCTTCGTCATAACATGGGGGCCATTCGCACCCGGCTCACCAAGGCGCGATACATCCGTGATCCTCCCGTTCCGGCAGGCGCGCAAACGCGCGGGGTCCCCCGAGGGGGACCGCCTTGCCGAAAGCTGAAGGAAGGAACGGACCATCCGGTTTTACTCCGCCGCCATGGCGCCCATGCGCCCGGTGCGTTTCGCCTTGATGCGATCCTCGATCTCCTCGCGGAAATTGCGGATCAGGCCCTGAATCGGCCATGCCGCCGCGTCGCCCAGGGCGCAGATGGTGTGGCCTTCAACCTGCTTGGTCACGTCGAAGAGCATGTCGATTTCTTCGACCTCGGCTTCGCCCCGGACCAGGCGGTCCATGACGCGCATCATCCAGCCGGTGCCTTCGCGGCAGGGAGTGCACTGGCCACAGCTTTCATGCTTGAAGAACTTCGACAGCCGCCAGATCGCCTTGATGATGTCGGTGTCCTGATCCATCACGATCATGCAGGCCGTGCCAAAGGACGAACGCAGCTCGCGCATCCCGTCATAGTCCATGATGGCGTTTTCGCATTGCTCGGCGGTCAGCACCGGGCAGGATGCACCACCGGGAATGACGGCCTTGAGGTTCTTCCAGCCGCCGCGGACGCCGCCGCCATGCTTCTCGATTAGCTCGCGCATGGGGATCGACATCGCCTCTTCGACGACGCAGGGGGCGTTGACGTGGCCGGTCAGGCCGAACAGCTTGACGCCCGCGTTGTTCGGACGGCCAAAGCCCGCGAACCATTCGCCGCCGCGCCGCAGGATGGTCGGGACCACCGCGATCGATTCGACGTTGTTCACCGTGGTCGGGCAGCCGTAAAGGCCCGCGCCTGCCGGGAACGGAGGCTTCATCCGGGGCATGCCCTTCTTGCCTTCCAGCGACTCGATCAGCGCCGTTTCCTCGCCGCAGATATAGGCGCCGGCGCCGTGATGCAGATACAGGTCGAAATCCCAGCCCGAACCTGCCGCGTTCCGGCCCAGCAGGCCCGCGTCATAACATTCGTCGATGGCCAGCTGCAGCGCTTCACGCTCGCGGATGAATTCGCCGCGGATATAGATATAGGCCGCATGCGCCCCCATGGCGAAGCTGGCGATCAGCGCGCCTTCGATCAGCGTATGCGGATCGTGGCGCATGATCTCGCGGTCCTTGCAGGTCGCGGGTTCGGATTCGTCGGCGTTGATGACCAGATAGGACGGGCGCCCGTCCGATTCCTTGGGCATGAAGGACCATTTCATGCCGGTCGGGAAGCCCGCGCCACCGCGACCGCGCAGCCCCGAGGCTTTCATCTCGTTGATGATGTTGTCGCGTCCGCGCTGGATGATTCCGGCAGTGCCGTCCCAGTGGCCGCGCTTACGCGCCCCGGCCAGGCTGCGATCGCCCATGCCGTAGATGTTCGTAAAGATCCGGTCCTGATCGTTCAGCATCCCAAATTCATCCTTGTCACTGCGAGGGCGCATTGCGCCGCCGCCAGATCCGCCAGGTCACCAGAAGCGACCAGATCATGGCCCCCATCGCCACAAGATCGGCGAGAAAGGCGTATTTCGCGGGCCAGCCCATCTGGCCCCCCAACCATTGCACGGCGAGCCATGCCAGCATCGTCGCAGCGATCACCACCGCCACCAGCCGCATCTGGCCCGCATCCGCCCGGCGCGTTCCGGTCGCGCCCGACGGGCTATCCTTTGCCGCGCGGGGCATCAAGTCGCTTCGCCGCGGTCGACCGCGCGCGAATGTTCCGTCTCACCACCGGCGGCCAGGATGCGGGCCTGACCGACCCAGTCATCCGACTTGATCCGGCCGCCGCGATTGCCAAGCCGGCGCGCGAATCCCGCCTCGGTCTTGGCGTCCCAGGCCGCGATCTGGTCGAACCGGGTCACGCCCTGCTCGTTCAGCCAGACCGACAGCTTGCGGCCGATGCCCTTGATCCGCCTCAGGTCATCCGGAGCGGCAACCACGGCCTTGGCCGCGGCGGGTTTCGCAGGTGCGGCCTTTTTGGCCGCTGGCTTCGCGGGCTGGACCTTTTGCGGCGCGGCGGCAGCTGCAACCTCAGCCTTCGCGGGGGCAGGTGCTGCCGCCACGGGCTTCGGCGCGGGCTTCTGGCCACCAGCGCTGAACTCGCTCCAGTCCTTTGGCATCGCGCCTGCGACGATCGGCATCTGCGTCAGCGAGGTCGGCGCTTCCGGTCCCAGCGGACCCGAGGCCAACAGCGCCCCCGGCTGGCGATCCGCCACCCGGCGGTCCCAATCGGTGGCATTCGCCCCGTCTCTGGTCGCCGGAAACTCAAGCCGCTCGTCGCAAAGAAGCCAGACCATCATCGCGCCGAACAGAAGGAAGGTGACAAAGCCCAGGAACAGGCCGCCCGCCCAACCGAGATCACCGATCCCAGAGGTGAACAGAAGAACGATCACGCCCGCGATCGCCCCCAAGATCCAGCAATTCCTGTAGCAGTCCGATCGTGCCATCGTTTCCGCCTTCCTGCCGGCTTTGTCAGCCGTTCATACCATCCTTTGCCGCACCGGTCTTGTCCCCCTTGCCCAGCCAGGGCGTGGTCAGCTCGACCTCGGTACCGTCGATACGCTTGATCGTGTCGCCCAGCTTGACCGCCAGCGCGACGCTGGCGTTATGGGCCTCGCCCGACTCGCCCTTCAGCGTGGTCGGACCACCCAGCGGCTCGACCGAGAAGCGGCCGTTCTGCGGACCAGGCTGGGGGACCTCGCCAGCAGAGAAGCTGTCGATCAGCGCCGACAGTTTCTCGACCGTCAGGTCCTCATAGAAATCCTTGCCGATCTGGGCCATCGGCGCGTTGGTGCAGGCACCAAGACACTCGACCTCTTCCCAGCTGAATCGGCCATCGGCCGACAGCGTGTGTGCGGACGGTGCGATCTTTTCCTTGCAGACGCGGATCAGATCCTCGGCCCCGCAGATCATGCAGGTCGTGGTGCCGCAGATCTGGATATGGGCGACGGTCCCGACCGGATACAGCTGGAACATAAAGTAGAAGGTCGCGACTTCCAGCGCGCGGATATAGGCGATGCCCAGCAGGTTCGCGCAATATTCGATCGCCGGCCGCGACAGCCAGCCTTCCTGTTCCTGCGCACGCCACAGGATCGGGATGATCGCCGATTGCTGGCGGCCTTCCGGGAACTTGGTCATCTGGGCGCGGGCCCATTCAAGGTTCGCAGGCGTGAACTCGAACGAGTCCGGCTGGATTGGGGAAAGACGGCGCAGCATCAGCGGTCAACCTCTCCGAAAACGATATCAAGAGTGGCGATGATCGCCGGAACGTCGGCCAGCATGTGACCGTGCGACATCCAGTCGATCGACTGGAGATGGGCAAAACCCGGTGCCCGCAGCTTGGCACGCCACGGCTTGTTGGTGCCGTCCGAGACCATGTAGACGCCGAATTCGCCCTTGGGCGCCTCGACCGCGGCATAGACCTCGCCCGCCGGAACCTTGAAGCCCTCGGTGTAAAGCTTGAAGTGGTGGATCAGGCTTTCCATGTCGCGCTTCATGTCCGTGCGCTTCGGCGGCGTCAGTTTGCCGCGCGCCAGCACGTCGCCCGCGGGTTCCGCGCGCAGCTTCTGGATGGCCTGCTTCATGATCTTGGTCGATTCCCGCATCTCAGCCATGCGGCACAGGAAGCGGTCATAGCAGTCGCCGGCCTTGCCGACCGGAATCTGGAAGTCGAACTCGTCGTAGCACTCGTAAGGCTGGCTGCGGCGCAAGTCCCAGGCCAGGCCCGAACCGCGCACCATGACGCCGGTATAGCCCCATTGCAGGCAGTCTTCCTCGGTCACGATGCCGATATCGACCAGGCGCTGCTTGAAGATCCGGTTCTCGGTCAGCAGCGTATCAAGGTCATCGACCAGACGCGGGAAGCGTTCGCACCATTCCTCGATGTCGTCCAGCAGATCCGGGGACAGATCCTGATGGACGCCGCCCGGACGGAAATAGGCTGCGTGCAGACGTGCACCGCTGGCCCGCTCATAGAAGATCATCAGTTCTTCGCGGGCCTCGAAGCCCCAAAGCGGCGGGGTCAGCGCGCCAATGTCCAGCGCACCAGTGGTCAGACCCATCAGGTGGTTCAGGATCCGGCCGATTTCCGAAAAAAGCACCCGGATCAGGCTGGCGCGGCGCGGAATGACCGTGCCGGTCAGACGCTCGATCGCCAGGCACCATGCATGTTCCTGGTTCATCGGCGCCACGTAATCGAGGCGGTCCAGATAGGGCAGGTTCTGCAGATAGGTGCGGCTTTCCATCAGCTTCTCGGTGCCGCGATGCAGCAGGCCGATATGCGGATCGGCGCGTTCGACGATCTCGCCGTCCAGTTCCAGCACCATGCGCAGCACGCCGTGCGCCGCCGGGTGCTGGGGACCGAAGTTGATGTTGAAGTTGCGGATGCTTTGTTCGCCGGTCAGGGCGTCCACGGATCCGTCGTCATAGCTGTTCTTGTGGATGTCGCCGTCCATGGTCATCCCTTACATGCGATGCGTGGCGCGCAGGAATGCTGCGCCGCTGCGGTCACTTCTTCGCCTCAGGCGCCTTCTCGTCACCCGGAAGCACGTATTTCGCGCCTTCCCACGGGGACAGGAAGTCGAACTGGCGATATTCCTGAACAAGATTCACGGGCTCATAGACCACGCGCTTCTCATCGTCGTTCCAGCGCACTTCGACATATCCCGTGGTCGGGAAGTCCTTGCGCAGCGGATGGCCGCGGAAGCCATAGTCGGTGATGATGCGCCGCAGGTCCGGGTGGCCCGAGAACAGGATGCCGAACATGTCGAAAATCTCGCGCTCGTACCAGTTTGCGCCGGGGAAGACCCCGCACAGGCTGGAGACGATCTCGTCCTCGCGGGTCTGGATCTTCACGCGAATGCGCTGGTTCTGATACATCGACAGCAGGTGATAGACCACGTCGAAGCGCGCCGGGCGCGACGGGTTGTCGACCGCGGTGATGTCGATCAGCGTCGAGAAACGGCAATTCGCGTCATTGCGCAGGAACTCGATCAGCCCGACGATCCCCGAAGGAGTTGCCGTGACCGTCAGTTCCTCGAACGCGATCTCGGTCGAGATGACGTCGTTCGAACGGCGCAAAGAGATATGCTCGGCCAATTCGGCCAAGGCAGAAATATCGACCATGGCTTACCTCACCAACGTGCCGGTGCGCCGGATGCGGCGCTGAAGTTGCAGGATGCCGTAAAGCAGCGCCTCGGCAGTGGGCGGGCAGCCCGGAACGTAGATATCGACCGGCACGATGCGGTCGCAGCCACGAACCACGGAATAGGAATAATGGTAATAGCCGCCGCCATTGGCGCAGCTGCCCATCGAGATGACGTAGCGCGGCTCGGGCATCTGGTCATAGACCTTGCGCAGCGCCGGGGCCATCTTGTTCGTCAGCGTACCCGCGACGATCATCAGGTCCGACTGGCGCGGAGAGGCGCGCGGGGCTGTCCCGAAGCGTTCAAGGTCATAACGCGGCATCGAGGTCTGCATCATCTCGACCGCGCAGCAGGCCAGGCCGAAGGTCATCCAGTGCAGCGAGCCGTTGCGCGCCCAGTTGATGATGTCCTCGGTCGTGGTCAGCAGGAAGCCCTTGTCCTGCAGTTCACGGTTCAGTTCCGCAGTGGCGAATTCACGATCCGCACCGGCCGTGTTGGCACCGGTCATCACGCCCATTCCAGCGCCCCTTTCTTCCATTCATAGGCAAAGCCAACCGTCAGGACCGCCAGGAAAACCATCATCGACCAGAACGCGACTTCGGTCAGGCCGGCAAAGCTGACGGCCCAGGGGAACAGGAACGCGACTTCCAGGTCGAAGATGATGAACAGGATCGAGACCAGGTAGAACCGGATGTCGAATTTCATCCGCGCATCGTCGAAGGCGTTGAACCCGCATTCATATGCGCTGACCTTCTCCGGGTCCGGGTTACGGACGGCTACGATGGCGGCGGCCAGAATCAGCACGATCGCCAGAGCCGAGGCCATTCCCAGAAAGACCAGGATCGGCAGATATTCTTGCAGCAGGTATTCCACTGGAGTTGGGCTCCCTTTCACTCGCAGGAACCCGGTTGGCGCCCCGCGATGGGTTTGGCTGACGCCCCTTTAGCCCCGCCCGCGGGCAGGGTCAACGGTGAGGGCGCCACGTTCGACATTGTAGCGATCCGCCCTGCCCCGCACCACAGCCAAGCCGCGGGCCTGCGCCGCAAAACGGGACAGAAACCAAGTTTTTCAGTCGGAACCGGTTCCCTGGATCCGACCCAGATGGGTGTCGCGAAAGCCGCTTGGCAGTTTCAGGCCATAACCCAGGGCGCGATCTGCACCGATATGGGCAAGCCAAAGCCCCCCGGCCGAAATCAGTGCAGTCGATCCTGCGGCCACGCCCAGCATCATCAGCAGAAAGGGCAAGGCGTAAAGATGCGCCGCGTTATAGACCACTGCGCCGATCCGGTTCCCCGCGAGATAACCCGCGATCGACAGGTCCGGCGCAAGAAAAGCGACAAGCCACGCCCACCACGGCCAATCCGGAGAGGCGAATCCCGCCGCCAGCACCCCGCCCAGCGCGATTCCCGCCCCTTCGGCCCGCTGCCAGATGCGCGCGCTCACTCGGCCGCCCGGCGACGCGCGGCTTCCAGCATGGGGCCAAGATACAGGCCGGTATGGCTTTCGGGGATCTCGGCCACCTGCTCGGGAGTGCCGGTCGCGACGATGCGCCCGCCGCCGTCACCCCCCTCGGGACCGATGTCGATGATCCAGTCGGCGGTCTTGATCACATCCAGGTTATGTTCGATCACCACGACCGTGTTGCCCTGGTCAACCAGCGAATGCAGGACCTCCAGCAACTTGCGCACGTCTTCGAAATGCAGGCCGGTGGTCGGCTCGTCCAGGATGTAAAGCGTCTTGCCCGTGGCGCGGCGCGACAGTTCCTTGCTGAGCTTCACCCGCTGCGCTTCGCCCCCGGACAGGGTGGTCGCCTGCTGGCCGACCTTGACATAGCCCAGACCCACCTCGACCAGCGCATCCATCTTTTCGCGGATCGAGGGCACGGCGCGGAAGAATTCCTGCGCATCCTCGACCGTCATGTCCAGCACGTCGGCAATGGACTTGCCCTTGAAATGGACCTCCAGCGTCTCGCGGTTGTAGCGCTTGCCCTTGCAGGTTTCGCAGGTGACGTAGACATCGGGCAGGAAGTGCATCTCGATCTTGATGACGCCGTCGCCCTGACAGGCCTCGCAGCGCCCGCCCTTGACGTTGAAGCTGAACCGCCCCGGCTTGTATCCGCGCGCCTTTGATTCCGGCAGCCCCGCATACCAATCGCGAATATATGTATAGGCGCCGGTATAGGTCGCGGGATTCGACCGCGGCGTCCGTCCGATCGGGCGCTGGTCGATGTCGATCACCTTGTCCAGCAACTCCAGCCCCTTGATCGTCTCGCAGGGGGCGGGTGTCTGGCGCGCGCCGTTCAGGCGCAGGCTGGCGGTCTTGAACAGCGTCTCGATCGTCAGGGTCGACTTGCCGCCACCTGAGACGCCGGTGACGCAGACGAACTTGCCCAGCGGGAACTCGGCGGTGACGTTCTTCAGGTTGTTGCCGGTCGCGCCGACCACCTTGATCGACTTGCCCTTGCCCTTGCGACGCTCGTCCGGGACATGGATTTCGCGCATGCCGGACAGGTATTGCCCCGTCAGACTGTCCGCGTTCGAGGCGATTTCGGCCGGCGTTCCCTTGGCGACCACCGCGCCACCATGCACGCCCGCACCCGGCCCCATGTCGAAGACGTAATCTGCATGGCGGATCGCATCCTCGTCATGCTCGACCACCAGGACCGAGTTGCCCTGGTCGCGCAGCCCCTTCAGCGTGGCCAGAAGGCGGTCGTTATCGCGCTGGTGCAGCCCGATCGAGGGTTCGTCCAGCACATAAAGCACGCCGGTCAGCCCGCTGCCGATCTGGCTTGCCAGCCGGATACGCTGGCTTTCTCCGCCCGACAGCGTGCCCGCAGCCCGCGACAGGGTCAGGTAATCCAGCCCCACATTCACCAGGAAACCCAGCCGCTCGCGGATTTCCTTGAGAATGGCGTGGGCGATTTCATTCTTCTGCTTCGTCAGCTGGTTCGGCGCACTCTCGACCCAGGCCAGCGCTTCGCGGATGGAAAGCTGGGTGACATTGCCGATATGGGCGCCCGCGATTTTCACCGCCAGCGCCTCGGGCTTCAGGCGAAACCCTTCGCAGACGCCGCAGGGGCGGTTGTTCTGATACTTCTCGAACTCCTCGCGCACCCAGGACGAATCACTTTCGCGCAGGCGTCGCTCCATGTTTGGAATGATCCCCTCGAACTGGCGGGTGACTTCATAGACGCGCCCCGCATCGTCGAAACGGAAGGGAATCTCGTCGTCGCCCGAGCCACGCAGGAACATCTGCTGCACATTCTCGGGCAGATCCTTCCACGGGGTCTTGCGGTCAAACCCGTAATGCTTGGCCAGCGCATTGATGGTCTGCGTCAGATATGCCGATTTCGACTTGGCCCAAGGAGCAAGTGCACCCTGCGCGACGGAAAGCGCCTGATCCGGCACGATCAACCGTTCGTCGAAGAACAGTTCGACCCCCAGCCCATCGCAAGCGGGGCAAGCCCCGAAGGGCGCGTTAAAGGAAAACAGCCGCGGCTCGATCTCGGGGATGGTGAAACCCGAAACCGGACAGGCGAAATTCTCGCTGAAGGTGATACGCTCGGGCTCGCCTTCTCCCTCCGAGGGTGCGGTTTCCAGCAGCGCAATCCCATCGGCCAGATCAAGCGCAGTGCGGAAACTGTCGGCCAGCCGAGTCTCCATCCCCTCGCGCACGACGATCCGGTCAACGACGACGTCGATATTGTGTCGGAATTTCTTGTCGAGGGTCGGCGGCTCGTCCAGTTCATGGAACTCGCCATTCACCTTGACGCGCTGGAAGCCCTGCTTGCGCAGCTCAAGAAATTCCTTCTTGTACTCGCCCTTGCGGTCGCGAACGATCGGGGCCAGCAGATAGGCGCGCGTGCCATCGGCCATTTCCATGACGCGGTCGACCATGTCCTGCACCTGCTGCGCCTCGATCGGCAGGCCGGTCGCGGGTGAGTAAGGGGTGCCCGCGCGCGCAAACAGAAGCCGCAGATAGTCATAGATCTCTGTCACCGTGCCCACGGTCGAGCGCGGATTCTTGGACGTCGTCTTCTGCTCGATGGAGATCGCCGGGGAAAGACCGCTGATATGGTCCACATCCGGCTTGCCCATCATGTCCAGGAACTGGCGCGCATAGGCAGACAGGCTTTCGACATAGCGCCTTTGCCCTTCGGCATAGATCGTGTCGAATGCCAGGCTGGACTTGCCGCTGCCCGACAGACCGGTGATCACCACCAGCTTGTCGCGCGGGATGTCCATGTCCACGTTCTTCAGATTGTGTTCGCGCGCGCCGCGAACCTCGATGAACTTCTGTTCCATCGTCACGTCCTGATTCCGCCAAGCGAATGAGATAGGCATCACACGGGAAATGGCAACCCAAACCGGAACAACTCGGGAACATTTTCGCTCTTCGCAAACCTGTTGCCCGGCCAGTGGGCTTCTGCTAGCGTCTCGTTATGCACCGTCAGACACATCGAATCCGCGCGCTCCTCCCCGGCCTGCTCGCCCTGACCCTTGCGGGGGTCCCTTGGGCGGGCAGTGCCTGGGCGGCGGAACAGGCCGTGTTGAACGGGCCGGATGGCAAGGTCGTGAACCTGACCGCGACGATGCTTGCCGCCCTGCCCCCGACCGAGGCCACGACGGCCTATCGCAGTTCGAAGGGAATCGAAGCGGGCGTCTACAAGGGCGTATTGCTGTGGGATCTGCTGCAAGCCGAGGGCATTCTGGATCAGGACCACAAGACGGCGCTGCGCCATGTCCTGCTGGTGACGGCGGGCGACGGTCATCAGGTCGCCTTCTCGATCGGAGAGATTGCCCCCGATTTCGGCAACCGCCCGATCCTGCTGGCCTATGAGATGAATGGCGCGCCGATCCCCGACGGCTTGCGCATGGTGGTTCCGGGCGATCTGCGCGGTGCGCGTCACATCAAGGACATCACCACGCTGGACTGGCGCTGATCAGCCGCCGGTATGGCTCATGTGGCGGCTCATCTGCCCCGCGACCTGTTGACGCGAATAGTCGAAATCATGCCCCTTGGGCTTGCGCGTAATCGCGTCGCGGATCGCCGCGACAAGAGCGGCGTCGTCTTCGCTGGCGCGCAGCGGCGCGCGCAGGTCGGCGCGATCCTCCTGCCCCAGGCACATGAACAGCTCGCCGGTGCAGGTGACGCGGACGCGGTTGCAGCTTTCACAGAAATTATGCGTGAGCGGCGTGATGAAGCCGACTTTCTGCCCGGTTTCCTCGATCCGGACATAGCGCGCAGGACCACCGGTGCGCTCGGCCAGCGGAGTCAGGGTGAACCTGTCCTCCAGCTTCCGGCTCAAATCGGAAAGCGGCCAATACTGGCCCAACCGGTCGGTTTCCTCCATGTCGCCCATCGGCATGACCTCGATGAAGGTCAGGTCATGGTCGTTCCGCGCGCACCAGTCCAGCAAGGGGAAAAGCTCATCCTCGTTGAAACCCTTCAGGGCGACGGTGTTGATCTTCACGCGCAGCCCGGCGGCCGTCGCGGCCTCGATGCCCTCCATCACCTGCTGAAGCCGCCCCCATCGGGTGATGCGGCCGAAACGCTCGGCATCCAGCGTATCGAGCGAGACATTGACCCGCCGCACACCGCAGGCCGCAAGCTCATCGGCGAAACGCGCAAGCTGGCTGCCATTGGTGGTCAGTGTCAACTCATCCAGCCCTCGCCCCAGATGGCGGGACATGGCGCGGAAGAACTCCATGACGCCGCGCCGGACCAAAGGCTCGCCGCCCGTGATGCGCAGCTTGCGCACGCCCAGTCCGACAAAGGCCGAACACAGCCGATCCAGTTCCTCCAGCGTCAGAAGGTCACGCTTGGGCAGGAACTGCATGTGCTCGGTCATGCAATAGGTACAGCGGAAATCGCAGCGGTCCGTGACCGAGACCCGAAGATAGGTGATCGGTCGGGCAAAGGGGTCGATCAGGGGGGTATGCGCGTCCATGGCCACAAGATAGGCACGGGGTCGTATCGGCACAACCCGGCCGATCGGTTAACGGTGTTGCAACCAAGTTGATGGGTTGCGGTGGACAGGGCGGCGGTCGAAAGGCTAGCCTTTTTCGGGATTTCAACGACGATTGACGGGGGCCATCGACCATGACCAAGCCGTTCCTGCGCTTCTGCGGCATCCTGATGACCCTGGCCCTTGCGGCTTGCAACCAGGGGGACAGCGCCCGGCGCCCCGGTTCGGGCGGAACCGCGGCGGATGATATCGGTGTCACGACCGAATCCGCGGCCATCGCCGGGGCGACCGCGCCGCGCAGTTCGGGCAAGACGGTGGGCGTCTCAAGCATCGGCGTGGGCGGCGCGCAAAGCGTCGCGCAGCTCGACACTACCACCGGCGCGGAACAGGCCAGGGCTGCGGCCCCCGCAAGTGCGGGCCGCAAGCTGGGCGTGACCATCGCGTCGCTGGGCGATCCTTCGGAATCGGGCTTCTGGATCAAGACACCGCTGGTGAAGACGGAAACCGGTGGCCGGATCGTGAACCCGGCCAATGGGAAATCGGCGAATGTGCGGTTGATCCCTCTGGGTGGTCCGGCCAGCGGCGGCAGCCAGGTCTCGCTTCCAGCGCTGCAGATGCTTGGCGTCAGCCTGACCGACCTGCCCGAGATTGAGGTTTACGAAGGCTGAGCCGGGTTTTCCCGCTTCTTGATCCAGCGCGCGGCCTCGCGCCGGGCAAAGGGCTTCAGGCGCGCGCCGTGGGCATCCAGCCATTCGGTGACGCGTTGCGGATCGTGCTTCGACAAGTCGCGCAGCCACCAGCCGATGGCTTTCTGGATAAACGGCTGGCGGTCGTCCGCCAGGCGCTCCAGCCAGCCAAGGACGCGTTCGCGCCGTGCCAGATCGGCGGGCTTGGGGTTGCGCAGGCGTGTCCAGGGCAAGGTGCCGACCAGCGCCGCGCGGCGCACCCAGAAGACGGGGTGATCCAGCCACGTTTCTACCTCGTCCAGACGATCGGGATCGGCCAGCAGCCGCCGCTCACCCGCCTTCATCGCGTGATCTGCGATCGCCCAGGCATCAAACTGCGGCACCCATGAGGCAATGAGCCGCCATACCTCGTCATCGGGGCGAATGCGAGCCTGCACCAGCAGCTTGGATGCGGCAACGCGCGCCTCGTGAATGTCGCTGTCCCACAGGGCGCTTGCCAGCGCGACCCGCCCGGCCACGTCCAGATCGGCCCGCCAGGTGCGCGCAAGTTCGTCGATTGTCGGCACCGCGACGCCAAGATAGACACGCGGCGCCTTGTGATAGGCCGCCATCTCGGCCGCCTTGGTTTCGTCGCCCAAAGCCCGCAATTCGGCAATCTGCTGCAGTTCCGTCATCGTTGCCTCCTTGGTGCCCGGTCGGAACCTGCCTGAAATTCCCTGCGACGGCAAATGTCAACGCCGGGCGCGACGTCGCGCCCGACCGAAGGCTCGCTAAGGCGCAGAAATCAGGCGCCTGTAACCCGCCAGATCACATCGCCGACATCGTCGGCCATCAGCAGCGACTTGCCGTCCGGCCCGACCGCCACCCCAACCGGGCGGCCATACGAGACCTTTTCATCTTCGGACAGGAAGCCCGACAGGATGTCCCGCGACGGGCCGCAGGGCTTGCCGTCCGCGAAGGGCACGAAGATCAGCTTGTAGCCGCTGAGGATCGAGCGATTCCACGAACCGTGCTGGCCGATCACCATACCGTCTGGGAATCCGGGCAGCGTGCCCGCAGGCATCCAGCACAGCCCCAGCGAGGCAGTGTGCCCGCCCAGCGCGTAATCCGGTTGCAGCGCGCTGGCCACCAGACGCGGGTCCTGCGCGACCCGGTCATCGACCGTCTTGCCCCAATAGCAATAGGGCCAGCCATAGAACCCGCCGTCGCGCACCGAAGTCAGGTAGTCGGGCGGCGTTTCGTCACCCAGCCCGTCGCGCTCGTTCACCACCGTCCACAGCGCGTCCGTCTGCGGCTCCCATGCCAGACCTACGGGATTGCGCAGGCCTCCGGCAAAGATCCGGGCCTTGCCGCTTTCCAAATCCAGCTCCCAGATCGCGGCGCGGCCTTCTTCGGCCGCCATGCCCTCATCCCCGATATTGCTTTGCGAACCGACACCCGCGTAGATCCGCTTGCCATCGCTCGACGCGATCAGGCTGCGTGTCCAATGACCGCCGGGCTTGAACTCGACCAGCCGCTTGCCCGCACCCGCCAACCGCGCCGAGGCGTGGTCATAGGAAAAGGCCACGATCCCGTCGGTATTGCCCAGATAAAAGGTGTCGCCCACCAGCGCCATGCCGAAGGGCTGGTTCTGGTTCTCGACAAAGACCTCGCGATCCTCGGCCACGCCGTCGCCATCCTTGTCGCGCCACAGGGTCACGCGGTTCGCGCTGACACCGACCGCGCGCGCACGGCGCATGGTCGAGATCATCGCATGATCCATCAGCGAGCGCGGCTTGCGGTCGGCCTGCAATGCCTCGGCAACCAGCACGTCGCCATTCGGCAGAACCTCGATCCAGCGCGGGTGTTTCAGTTCCGTGGCGAAGGCATTGACCTTCAGCCCCGGTGCCGCGACTGGCGTCTGGCCCGGCGCCCAACCGCGCCCGGTCGGCATTTTCAGCGTCATGATGCCTTGCTGCTTCGCCACCGGAATCGCGGGGCTGGCGCCGAAGGCCGGCTTATGCGGAGAATCCTTGCGCCGCAGCGCCACCATGATCGCGCCGACCGCAGCCGTCGCCTTTGCCATCAGATCCATCTCGGCCCTCCGCTTGTTTGCGCCAAGCTAGCCATGCACGGCCAAGGGTCAAGGCCCCGGGGAAAACACCTGGGGGTAAATCCAAGCAAATTGATCAACTATTTGATTTGCATGTTCTTTCTTGACATGCCGCGGCCGCGTCCCTACCTCGGGTTCAGGAACGCGAGCCAGCGACGACGCCAGCCAGCCTTTTCCATCCCGCATCCCCGCCCGTCCCAGCCGCAAGCCAGGTCAAGCCAGGATCGCGCATGTGCCGATACCGGACCATCGGGCCCGGCATCGGCATTTCCAGTTCATTCCACCAGCTTCGCCAGGTTTGCCTGCACGCGCTCGGGCGCTTCCTGATACCCGATCAAGCCGGAATAGCGGCCATCCTTGTCGAACAGCAGGGTCATGGCGGAATGGTCCATGCTGTAATCACCGTTCTCGCCAGGAACCTTGCGGGCATAGACGCGGAACGCCTTGATCGCCTTGCCGACCTCTTCGGGCGAGCCGCTGACGCCGATCACGCCCGGCACCCACGAGACGTAGTCCTTGATCACCTCGGGCGTGTCGCGTTCGGGATCGACGGTGACGAAAAAGACCCGCAGGCTCTGCCCCTTCTTCGCAACCTCTTCCTGCCAGCCCGCGACCTCGCCCAGCGTGGTCGGGCAGACATCGGGGCAATGGGTGAAGCCGAAGAACACTGCCGAGGGCTGCCCCTTCAGGCTGTCCTGCGTAAACGTCGAGCCGTCGCTGGCAATCAGCTGATACTCGCCCCGGCCCATGTTGTCGGTGCCCGATTCGGACAGGACCTGCAGGCGTGGAGAGATCAGCTGGAACCATGCCAAGGCAAAGGCCGCGACCGCGACCAGCACCCAAAGAACGATGCGCAGCGGACGCAGCGAGCGGGGATCAGTGCTGGCCATGACCATCCCCCTTGGCATTCATCGGGCCGACCGGAAGCTGAAGCTCGACCGTGCCAGCCTTTTCGAACGTCAGCGTCACGGGCACGCTGTCGCCTTCGGCCAAGGGCTGCTTCAGCTCCATCAGCATCAGGTGCGTGCCACCGGGCTTCATCTCGACGCTGGCGCCTGCGGGCAAAGGCAGGCCATCCGTCAGGGGCCGCATCCGCATCACGTCGCCATCCATCGTCATCTCGTGGATCTCGACCTTGCCAGCCAACGGAGAGGTGGCCGAGACCAGCCGATCGTCGGACTGACCCGCATTCGTCACCGTCAGGTAACCTCCCCCGACGGGGGCCTTCGGGGCAGTGGCCCGCGAATAGGGCTGGGTGATGGAAAGATCGCCCAGTTGCACATCATGGCCCGCCGCGGCGACCGGGACTGTTTCCGCTGCCGCCGCGTGATGGCCATGACCGCCGCCCTTGGCCTCTGTCACCATCAGCGCTGGGGCCGGATTCTTGGCCTCCTCCGATCCGGTGACGTCGATCCAAGCCTCGCGCGCGCTGCCGCATTCCTGGATCGTCGGGAAATAGATCGTGCTGCCGGCAACGAGTTCCGGACCGACAGTGCCGCGGAACACGAATTCGTCATACCATTCATCCGGCAACTCGCTGCCCGACCAGACGATTTCGCGCACGCCCTTGCGCATCTCGGTGCCGTGATTGTCGAAGGGCCGGGCATAATCCCCGGTCACGGTCTTCAGTTGCCAGCCGGGCTTGGGCATCGGCTTCGCGTCATAGAACCCGTCGGGGATCTTGACGCGCAGGGTCTTGGTCGGCTTGCCGTCGCAGCCGTGACCGATCTTGATGACGGCCTTGTAGGTCGAGCCGGCAGGCGCCTCGGTTTTTTCCAGCCCGGCATGGGCCAGAACGGGGGCCGAGGTCAAAAGCAGCGCGCCGCCAGCCAAAGCAGCAAGGATATGAGTCTTCATTTGGGCATCCATTCGATGAAAAAGATTTGGGATCATCAGACGGATGCGGGCGGCCCCCTTGCCACCGGCGGCAGCGGGGCCAGCGACACGGCCGGGCCGCGCGGTGTCCTGCCGGGATCGAACGGATGGACCAGCGCCACCGGCGCCGGTAGGGCAGCGGGCGCGGAATCGTGCAGCGCCTGCGCATGGGGTGCCCAATCACAGGCCCCATGCAGGGCAAGTTCTCGATGGCGATCCAGTTCCGAGACTGGAAAGACGGTGCCATCCGGCGCGACCGCCATGTCGACGGGCAGGTCGCTGTCGCACAGGATCATTGTGATCCGGCCATTCGCGTCGCTGGCCAGCATCGTATCGGCCTGCACCAGCGAGAAACAGGCAAAGGGCCACAGCAGCGCCAGCGCGACCGCACGCAGCACCGGCAGGCGCCACGCGTTGGTTCGTGCTATGCGGGTGCGGCCGTTCCTCATCCCTGTCCCTGCCCCCTGGATCGCCACCTGCTGCCAGAAAAACACCGCCATGGAAAGGGATACGATTGTCGCACCAACCGGTCCGCGCGCGGGATTATTCCCACCAGCGGTCGATGGCGGCGATATCGGCGTCCGACCATCCGAAATGATGGGCGAATTCGTGAACGACGATATGGGAGACCAGCGCCCCCAGACTCACATTCCCGCGGCTGGCCCATTCATCGAGGATGGCACGCCGGAAAAGCCAGACCGTGTCCGGGAAATGTTGCGGGTCGCTGGCCGATTTTTCGGTCATGGGCACGCCGTCATAGAGGCCCGTCAATTCCAACGGGTCGTCGATCTCCAGCTCGTCCAGGAACTCCTCGGATGCGAAATCCTGGATCCGCAGGACGACCTGGGCCGCGGGACCGGCGAATTCCGGGGGCAGGCCCGCGATCGCCTCTCGAGCCAGCTCCTCGATCACGGTGGCGTCGGGGGATTCGGCGTTCTTCCAGTCAAGCATCGGCTAACCTCGTCTTTGGTCCCGATATGGACAAAAACCACGGTTTGTGAAAGAGCGAAGCCGACAGGAGACCTCCGATGACAACCACCCGCTTCGCTCCCTCCCCCACCGGCCATATCCATGTCGGCAACCTCCGCACCGCGTTGATGAACTATCTGATCGCGCGCAAAAGCGGTGGGACCTTCATCCTTCGGCTGGACGATACCGACCGCGAAAGGTCGAAACAGGAATATGCAGACGGCATCCAGCGCGATCTGGAATGGCTCGGCCTGACCTGGGACCGGATCGAACGCCAGTCCGACCGTCTGGACCGCTATGCCGAGGCCGCCGATGGCCTGCGCGCCGCAAACCGCCTTTACGAGGTCTTCGAGACCCCGACCGAGCTGGACCTGAAGCGCAAGAAGCAGCTGAACATGGGCAAGCCCCCGGTTTATGACCGCGCCGGGCTGAACCTTTCCGCTGACGAGATCGCGAAGCTGCGCGCCGAGGGCCGCGACGGTTACTGGCGCTTCCTGCTGGACCAGGAACGCATCGAATGGCCGGACGGCATCCTGGGCGACATCTCGATCGATGCGGCCTCGGTCTCGGACCCGGTGCTGATCCGCGCGGATGGCCAGGTGCTCTACACCTTTGCCAGCTCGGTCGATGACACCGACATGGGCGTCACCCATATCGTGCGTGGCGCGGACCACGTCACCAATACCGCGACCCAGATCCAGATCATCAAGTCGCTGGGCGGCACGCCGCCCTCCTTCGCCCATCACAGCCTTCTGACCGGCGCACAGGGCGAGGAACTGTCCAAGCGCCTTGGCGTGCTGGCGATCAAGGATCTGCGCGAGAACGGCGTCGCGCCCGAGGCGCTGCTGTCGCTGATGGCGCGTCTGGGTTCCTCGCAGCCGGTCGAGCTGCGCATGTCGCTGGACGAGCTGGCCGAAGGGTTCGAACTGTCGCAGTTCGGCGCCTCGCCCACCAAGTTCGACGCCGAAGACCTGTGGCCGCTAACCCGCGAAGCGAACCAGTCCCGCCCCTTCACCGAGGTCAAGGACCGCATCGCGGCGCTTGGCGTTCCCACCGACCAAGCCGAACGGTTCTGGCGCGTGGCGTCGCAGAACATCACCAAGCTCGACGATCTTGCCGGTTGGTGGGAGATCTTCTCGAAGGGTGCGGAACCGCAGATCGATCCCGAGGACGCCGATTTCATTGCGCAGGCGATGACCCTGCTGCCGCCGCCGCCCTATTCCGACACGTCTTGGAGCGAGTTCACCACCGCGGTGAAGGAAGCGACCGGCCGCAAGGGCAAGGGGCTGTTCATGCCGCTGCGCAAGGCGCTGACTGGTCAGGCCCATGGCCCGGACATGTCGGACGTGATGCCGCTGCTGCAGGTCGTCCGCGCCCGCGCCTGACGCCGGGACGATGACTACAAGGAAAGGGGGCGGGCCGCTGGTTCGCCCCTTTTTCTTTGCCCACAGCCCCGCTGTTCACATCCTGATCGACCTATGAACAAGGGTCCTTTTTCGCGCGCGCCATGAGGCGATCGGATCAATTGACAACTATCCACAAGGAATTGCGCCGCGGCGAAAAAAGTGTCGCGAATGCCCTTGACGCTTCCCGCCACTCGCCGTAGTTAGCGCGCACTCCGTGGCGGAGTAGCTCAGCTGGTTAGAGCAGAGGAATCATAATCCTTGTGTCGGGGGTTCAAATCCCTCCTCCGCTACCATTTCCCCCTTCAGGGAAAGCGCGAAACAGGCCGGTCCTTCGGGACCGGCCTGTTCGCTTTTCTGCTGCAATGTTGGGGAAGACGGGGTGCCCGCTGCGGTCTAGTCCCTGCCGTCCAGCCGCACGAAGTCAAGGACGCTGCCCTGTCCCGGCTGGACCTTCGACCAGTGGTCGACCTGAAAATCGACCACCAGCGTCGCCGAAGTCGGATAACGGCGGAAGTCGGGATCAAGCGGCGCACGTGCCGGAAGCTGGGCCGCGAACTGAGCGATTCCGGGATTATGACCCAGCATCATCACCGTCGACGCCTGGGCCGAGCGCAGGATCGACAGCATCTCTTCCGGAGAGGCGTGATAAAGCCCGTGTTCGAAGCGCAGATTGGGCCGCACCTCAAGCGGCGCCACGGCCACCCGTTCCCACGTCTCGCGCGTCCGCGTCGAGGTCGAACACAAGACTTCCTCGGGCTCATAGCCGCGGCTTGCCAGCCAGTCCCCCAGGGCGCGCGCCGACCGCCGGCCCCGATCATTCAATGGCCGGTCATGGTCATCCTGCGCCGGATCGTCCCAAGACGACTTGGCATGACGGGTCAGGATCAACCGGCAGTATCCAAGCGGAGTCATGCATATGCCTTTGCGGCCAGAGATTGTGTGAGGCGAGCCTGCCACAGCTTTCGGCGGCCGGGCAAGCGCTCGTTTGGGAATACGGAAATTACAGTCCGCTGCCGCCCTGGCGCAACCCGCGCGGCTTCACCCGCGGCTCGGTCGAGCGGATCAGCGAACCCGCTCCATGCTCGGTGAAAAGCTCCAGCAGCGAGGCATTGGGCACGCGACCGTCCAGGATAACCACGGCGCGCACGCCCTCTTCGACCGCCTTCAGCGCCGTCTCGGTCTTGGGGATCATGCCGCCCGCGATGGTGCCGTCGGCGATCATCGCGCGGACCTGATCGGGATGCATCTGGGTCAGAACCTCGCCAGACGCGTCCTTGACGCCCGATACGTCGGTCAACAGCAGCAGCCGGTCGGCCTTCAGGGCACCGGCGATCGCGCCCGCAGCGGTGTCGCCGTTGACGTTGAAGGTCTCGTTATCCTCCATCCCGGTCGCCACGGGGGCGATGACGGGGATCAGCCCGGCATTGTAGAGGTCGCGGATGATCTGGACGTTCATTTCGACCGGCCGACCGACGAAGCCCAGTTCGGGATCGTCCGCCTCGCAGACCATCAGATCGTCGTCCTTGCCCGAGATGCCGACTGCGCGGCCCCCGGCGTCGTTGATCGCCTGCACGATGCGCTTGTTCACAAGTCCCGACAGCACCATCTCGACCACCTCGACAGTCTCGCGGGTGGTGACGCGCTTGCCGCGGACGAAGCGGCTTTCGATGCCCAGCTTGCCCAGAAGCTCGTTGATCATCGGGCCGCCGCCATGGACCACGACCGGATGGATGCCAACCTGACGCATCAGGACGATGTCGCGGGCAAATTCGGCCATGGCCTCGTCATCGCCCATGGCATTGCCACCGAATTTCACCACGACGACCGCGCCGGAATAGCGCTGCATATAGGGCAGCGCCTCCGAAAGGGTGCGTGCGGTGGCGATCCAGTCACGGTTCATGTTCTGCTTTCTCATCAGGAGCCCCTGTTCTCGGTCCCGGACCCTAGGACCACATCCCCCCAAGGTCCAGACCCGAGCCTGGCGCTCACGTCTTAGTCAAGCCCGGCGATGATCGCGCGCAGCGTGGCGATCCCCTGCCCCTTGTCCGAACTGGTCACGATCAGCTCGGGATAGGCGGCGGGATGTTTCTGCAGCGCTTCCTCGACCTGGGCGATGGTCGCGTCCATCGCCTGGGCACCAATCTTGTCGGCCTTGGTCAACACGACCTGGAACGGCACGGCCGCGCGGTCCAGAAGCTTCATGATCTCGTGATCGACATCCTTGACGCCGTGGCGCGAGTCGATCAGCGCAAAGGCGCGGCGCAGGGTCGGACGGCCCGACAGATATTTCTTCAGAAGTGCCTGCCATTTGGCGACGACCGCGACGGGGGCCTTGGCGAAGCCATAGCCCGGAAGGTCGACCAGATAGGATTTCTCGCCCAGGGTGAAATAGTTCACCTCTTGCGTGCGGCCCGGAGTATTCGAGGCGCGGGCAAGCCCGTTCCTGCCGGTCAGCGCATTGATGAGGCTGGATTTGCCCACGTTCGAACGGCCCGCAAAGCAGACCTCGGGGCGATCGGCGGGCGGCAGCCCGTCCATCGCGACGACGCCCTTGAGGAAGTCGACCGGCCCGGCAAACAGCTTGCGCGCGGCCTCGGCCACTTCGGGATCGGGTTCGGGGGCGACGGGAAAGGAAACCTTCATGCGCGGATCTCGTCGTTGAGGGCGATCTGGCCGCCCGTGACCACCTCGGCATAGGCGCCGAAATTCTGATGACCGAACTGCCCGGCAAGCGCCGCGGGCATGTCGCAATCAGGATGGCCGGTTTCGGTATTGGCGCTGGTCGCGGCGCAGCGGCCGATGGCTTCGGTCACGCGCAACTCGACATCGCCGATGGTCAGGATACGGCCGATCATGTCCTGCTCGGCAAAGGGCTCCCACCCGTCGACCCACAGGTTCGCCCGCCAGCGTTCCACCCCCAGCGGCTGGCCCATCCGCGATTCCAGATCGCGCAGGCTGGACAGCGACAGGATCGACAGCCAGGGCTGGTTCACGTCGGTCCAACCGGTCGGGCCGCGCACCAGCCGCGTGGGCGCGGGCTTGTCCTCCGGCCAAAGCGGACGCAACCATTCGATCAGCCGCGCGCCTTCGGTTTCGGGATCGAAGCTAAGCTGGGTCCGGTCGGGATGGGTCAGGCGGATCGGTCCTTCGGGCGCGCCCTGCCCCCAGCCCCCCGAAACGGCTTGCAGCGTGGCCGAGGCCACGCCGCGCAGGAAGCAGGATTTGGGCAGCCAGCGTTCGGGCTGCGGGCCTTCGCCCGCGTGCCTTTCCCCGGATTCGGTCAGCACCGCCCAGACCCGGTCGCCCGGCAGCCGCCGCGCCGCGGAAAGCGACGCCCCGGTCAGGTCCTCGCCCCCAATCGACTTGATCGGATAGCGACGGATCCGGGCGATGTGGCCTGTCATTTGCCGCCTTTCGGCTTGTCACCGGCCTTCTT
Organism: Paracoccus broussonetiae; assembly: GCF_031854425.1. Lineage (NCBI taxonomy): Bacteria > Pseudomonadati > Pseudomonadota > Alphaproteobacteria > Rhodobacterales > Paracoccaceae > Paracoccus > Paracoccus broussonetiae. The sequence goes on from NZ_JAVRQI010000010.1 coordinate 117,447, forward strand.
GGACCGCGACGGCAGACTGGACCTGATATTGCCGAACAGGTCGGGCCGGTGGCCGTGCATCGACATGATCGTGTACTGCTGCACGATCGTGATCGTGTTGTTGGTGATCCAGTACAGCACCAGACCCGAGGCGAAGCCGCCCAGCATGAACATGAAGATCCAGGGCATCCAGGCGAAGATCATCTTCTGCGCCGGGTCGGCGGGGGCCGGGTTCAGCTTCTGCTGCATCCACATCGAGATCCCCAGAAGGATCGCAAGGATCGGCAGGGTGAAGCTGTGCAGGAAGCTGCCGGCACCGGGCGTGGCCCAGGGCATCAGCCCGAACAGGTTCCACAGGCTGGTCGGATCGGGCGCGGACAGGTCATGGATCCAGCCGATCCAGGACGAGTGGCGCAGTTCGATCGTGACGAAGATCACCTTGTAGAGCGAGAAGAAGATCGGGATCTGCAGCAGCACCGGAAGGCAGCCCGCGGCGGGGTTCACCTTCTCGCGCTTGTAAAGCTCCATGACCTCTTTCTGGTACTTCATCCGGTCGTCGCCGGTACGCTCTTTGATCGCCTCCATCTGGGGCTGCAGTTCCTTCATCTTCGCCATCGAGATGTAGGATTTGCGCGCCAGCGGGAAGACCAGCAGCTTCAGGATGAAGGTCAGGCCGATGATCGACCAGCCCATGTTGCCGATGAAGCCGTGCAGCCAGTGCAGCAGGCGGAAGATCGGCTTGGTCAGGAAATAGAACCAGCCCCAGTCGATCGAGTCGACGAAACGGTCGATGCCGGGATTTTCCTGGTAGCCCTTGATGGTTTCCCAGACCTTCGCCCCAGCGAACAGGTAGCTCGACGAGGTGCCGGTCGCGCCGGGGGCGACGGTCTGCACCGCCATCCGCGTCTCGGCCTGGTAGATGTCGACGCCGGGGGCGTATTTCACGACGGCGGTAAAGGGCGTGCCGGGCGCGGGCGCCAGCGTCGTCATCCAGTACTTGTCGGTAAAGCCGATCCAGCCGTTCTCGGCGACGTCGATCCGCTGCGACGGGCCTTCGCCCTCGGCAGGATCAAGCTTCGCCATGTCCTTGTATTTCTTTTCCAGCAGCTTGCCGTCGGTCATGCCGACCGCGCCTTCGTGCAGAACATAATAGTTCTGGGTGTCCGGGCGGCCATGACGGGCCAGAATGCCATAGGGCGCGGCCGCAAAGGGGGCGTTGCCGGTATTCTCCAGCGACTGGGTGACGGTGAACAGGAACTTGTCGTCCAGCGCATAGGTGCGGCGGAAGATCTGGCCCGCGCCGTTGTCCCAGCGCAGGGTGACCGGCTTGCTCGGCGACAGGGTGTCGCCCGATTCGATCTGCCAGACAGTGGCCGGGCCCGGCACCAGCGCGGGATCGGTCCCGGCGGCGGGCATCCAGCCATAGACGGCGTAATAGGGTTTCTGCTGGACCGGAGCCACGGCCCCGCCCGGCGCGAGCGGTGTGCCCTCGGGCTGGGCCTTGGCGCCCGTGGTCGGCGAAAGCAGCCGGACATAGGGCGAGTTCGGGTCCAGCGTCTCGTGATAGCCGGTCAGCTCCAGGTCGTCGATGCGACCGCCAGCCAGCGAGATCGTCCCTTTCAGCGAGGGCGATTCGATCGGCAGGCGCGCAGCCTGGGCCGAGGGATCCGTCGAGGCGCCATTCGCGCCGGCAAGCGCCGGGCTGCCCGCGACCTGCCCGGCAGCGCCGGGTGCCGCTGCGCCGGGGGCCTGACCCTCGGCAACCTGGGTTTGCGCGGTTTCAGGCGCCGGTGGTGGCGGTTCGGGGGCGAAGAAGACCGACCAGACGAGAATGACGAGGGCCGAAAGCACCATCGCCAGGATGAGATTGCGGTTGTTGTCTTCCATTCCGGTTCAGCCCTTCGTCGTCCACGACCCCAACGGGTTCGGGCCGCTTCAACAGAAGCGACCGCCAAAGGTCAAGGGAATTTGGCCGAATCCCCGCTTTCCACCACGTCCCGCGCGATTATGTCTTGTGCAGGGCGCTGACCAAGGGGGCGGGTTCACGGGATCGGGACGCGACGTTCCTGCTTCAGCCGATACGCAACAGGTGCGCGGGCAAGGGCGCGCGCTCACGCTGCCCCAGCAGGATGTCGTCAATCGCGGGCGCCGCCATCACCGGCAGGACGCCCATCCCCTGCACCGCCCCGAACCCGATCTGGGTCAGAAACGAGCGTTCCTCAACCGAGACGACGCCGTCGGCCAGACTGTCCAGCCCCAGATGTTCGGCCAGCGCCAGCAAGGCCAGGATCATGCGCTGCTGCGCGCCATCGCGGTCACATCCGGCCACGAACAAGCGCCCGATGCGAACCCGGTGGATGGGCAGGCTGCGCAGGACCGAGGGACTGGCACTGCCCGTCCCGAACTCTCCTATCGCGATGCGGCAACCCGCACGGGCCAGGATACGCACCCCTTCCAGCACATGGCCCCGTGCAGCCTGGTCATCCCCGGTTTCGGCAAACTCGACCTCGATCCGCGCGGGCTCGACACATTTGCGGTCCAGTTCCCAGACGAGTTCCTGCACCAGAAAGGCATCGGCAAGCGCGCGGTCGGGCAGCGCCAGGGTCAACACGTCAGGCCCGACACCCAACCGGTCCCACCGGCGCAGCGCGACGAGCGCCAGCCTGAGCCCGGCCATGATGCAATCGCTAAGCGCTTCGTCTGTCAGGATCGGCGCGACCTCTGCCAGCCCATGCACACGCCCGTCCGGCTGCCGGAACTGCGGCAGAAGCCGCAACCCGCTCACGCGGCCGGTATCGCAGCAAAGCTGCGGCTGAAACTGCAGATCGATCTGGTCGGACCCGAACCGGGGCGGGTTCGCGGGATCACTCGTCCCCTTGCGCCGTCCAGGACGGAAAAGCGCCCCAAGCTGCGCCAGTGCCCTTGCCGCGTAACCCATGCCGCCCCCGAATCGTCGATCACGGGAAAAGCCTAGGCCGGGCGAACTTCCCGTTCGGTTAACGTTCCCGCAGAACGGGAATATCCGTCGGGGATTTATCCTTAAAATCCGACATACCCGGGATCAGCGAGGTGAAGTCGAACAGCTTCGGATCCGGCAGGTGCGAAGGGCGCACATTCATAAGCGCGCGGAACATGACCTGCCGCCGGCCGGGGCTGCGGCTTTCCCATTCGTCCAGCAACTTCTTGACCTGCATCCGCTGCAGGCCCTCCTGGCTGCCGCACAGGTCGCAGGGAATGACGGGATAGTTCATCGCGCGCGAGAATCGCTCGCAATCCGCCTCGGCGATGAAGGCCAGCGGACGCAGAACGTTCAGGTCACCTTCTTCGTTCAGCAGCTTCGGCGGCATCGTCGCCAGCCTGCCGCCGTGGAACAGGTTCATGAAGAAGGTTTCCAGGATGTCGTCGCGGTGATGGCCCAGGACGATCGCCTGGCAGCCTTCTTCACGCGCGATCCGATACAGGTTCCCGCGGCGCAGGCGGGAACACAGCGCGCAATAGGTCCGCCCCTCGGGCACCTTTTCCTTCACGATGGAATAGGTGTCCTGGTACTCGATCCGGTGGGCAACCTCGCGATCGGTCAGGAATTCGGGCAGCACCGTCGCCGGAAAGCCAGGCTGGCCCTGATCAAGATTGCAGGCCAGCAACTCGACGGGCAGCAGGCCGCGCCATTTCAGCTCATGCAGGACCGCCAGCAGCGTATAGCTGTCCTTGCCGCCCGACAGGCAGACCAGCCAGCGGTCGCCGGGACGCACCATGTCATAGGTTTCGATCGCGGCGCGGGTTTCGCGCACAAGACGCTTCCTCAGCTTGCGAAACTCGGTCGAGGAAGGCGCGCCCCGGAACAGCGGGTGGATGTCTTCCAGAGTATCATCCTGGGCGTCGAGTTCGTCCCGCATCGGTCAGATCCTGATCTTGGCGCTGTCGCGCCGGTTCATATCACGAGTGACGCCCGGCGTCAGTCCTGCGCTTCGCTGCCCGGCACCGGGTCATAGCCCTGCCCGCCCCATGGGTGGCAGCGTCCGATCCGGCGCAATGTCAGCCAGCTGCCCCTGATCGCGCCGTGCCGTTCCAGCGCCTCAAGCGCATAGGCCGAGCAGGTCGGCTGAAAACGGCAGCCATGACCGACCCACGGACTGGCCACCAGCCGATAGGCGCGGACCGGCAGGGCAACGATGCGGGCCAAGGGGGTCATTTCCGGTCCCGACCCTGCGAGTGGACGCGGCTCAGGGCCTCTTCCAGCTCACGCAGAAGGTCGGCGAAATCGCGCTCGATCGTGGCGCCCGGACGCCCCACCAGCACATAATCCCAGCCCGGACGCGCGCGCCCCGGCAGGATTTCATGTGCCAAGGCCCGCAGCCTGCGCTTGGCCCGGTTGCGGAACACCGCATTGCCGATCTTCTTCGAGCAGGTGAAGCCGATGCGAACCACGTCCTGCGGTTCGCCCTCCCCGCGCTGGCGGGCCTGCAACAGAAAGCCCGGCGCGCCCTGACGGCGGGCCGAGGCGGCGCGCAGGAAATCCGCCCGCTTGCGCAGGATCTCCGGCTTCGGGGGTTTCACATCCCCGGAAATGCCGGAAGCCGCCCTGTCCGGTTGCCCCGTCGGGGCGTTCCGGTCAGCGGCGGCGTCTTCGGCTGCTCGCTCCATCCGTTCGCTCACGCCTTACGGCGCGAAGCTTACGCGCTGAGCGACTTGCGGCCCTTGGCGCGGCGCGCGTTCAGGACGCGGCGGCCGCCCTTGGTCGCCATGCGCGCGCGGAAGCCGTGACGGCGGGCGCGAACCAGGTTCGACGGCTGGTAGGTGCGTTTCGACATCTTGTAACTCCGGGTCAGGGCGTGTCAGGGTATGGGCAATCGGCCCACGCAAGACGCGCCGGTCTATTCGAGGCCCGGTGCATAGTCGGAGCCCGAGCCCGAGTCAACCACAATGCCGACAATTCGTCGCAGGGTGCTGTCGCCGGGAACCAGCACCCGGTCACGCATGTTTGAACACAGGCGATGCAACCTTGTGCTGCGTCGCGAACGCCGCGGACGAGGGTGGAATATAAAAGGTTAACATGTCCCTGAATACCCTTTCCGGGCGATTCGCACTTCTGACGGGGATCTTCGTAGTTCTGGCTGAACTGCTGATCCTTTTGCCGGCACTTGCGAACTATCGCCTGGATTTTCTGGAATCGCGCCTTGAGCGGGCGCAGATCGCCAGTCTTGCGCTTCTGGCGACGGATGAGTCGCTTGCCTCGGACCTGGAATCCGAGCTGCTTGAGAATGCGGGCGTGTTCAACGTGGTGCTGCGGCGCAACGACGTGCGCCAACTCGTGCTGTCCTCGCCCATCCCCGGTCCCATCGCCGCCACCTATGACCTGCGCGAACAACCCTTCTGGACCTCAGCGCGGGACGCGATGGCGCAGCTTGCCGATCGCCAGAAGCGGGTGATCCGGGTGATCGGAGCGCCGGTGAACCAGGCCGGACAACTGATCGAAATCACGATGGATACGCAGCTTCTGCGCCGCGAGATGATCGATTACGGGTTGCGCCTGCTGCTGATCTCGGCCGCGTTCTCGATCCTGACGGCCTTGCTGCTGAACGTCGCGGCGCAGCGGATGCTGCTGGTCCCGATCCGGCGCGTCATCAACCACATGACCGCCTATGCCAACGCGCCCGAGGATGCGCGCTCGATCATCACGCCAACCGCGCGGTTGGCCGAGTTGAACGAGGCCGAGACCGCTCTGGCCGCCATGCAGCGAACCGTGACCTCGGCCCTGAAGCAGAAAGAGCGGCTGGCCCAGCTTGGCCAGGCCGTCGCAAGGATCAGCCACGACCTGCGCAATATCCTGACCACCTCGCAGATCTTCGCGGACCGGCTTGAGACAAGCGCAGACCCGGCCGTGCGGCGCGCCGCCCCGAAGCTTGTGAACTCGATCAGCCGCGCGGTGAACCTGTGCGAAACGACGCTGGCCTTCGGCAAGGCCGAGGAACCGGCGCCATCCTTGTCCCGGTTCAACCTAGCCAACCTTGTCGCCGAGGTGACCGAGGCCGAGGCGCTCGCCGCCGACCGAATCGACGGCGCCGAGCCGATCGAGTTCCTGACCGACGTGCCGGCCGGACTGGTGATCCGCGCCGACCGCGACCAGTTGTTCCGCGTCCTGTCGAACCTTGTGCGCAACGCCCGGCAGGCGATCGAAGCGACGCGCCGCCCCGGCACCATCGAGATCGGCGCGGGCGAGGACGAAGCGGAATGGTTCATCCGAGTCGGCGATACCGGCCCCGGTCTGCCGCAGAAGGCACGCGATCACCTGTTCCAGCCTTTTTCGGGCGGATCCCGCAAGGGCGGCACGGGGCTTGGCCTTGCCATCGCCGCCGACCTCGTCAGGAATCACGGCGGCCGTCTGGAACTGCTGCGCAGTGACGAAGATGGCAGCCAGTTCTGCCTGAAGCTGCCGCGCGAGCTGGCGGGGGTGTCGATCATACCCGGAGAATTGGTCGAATGAGCTTGTGGAAAAGTTTTTCACACCAAATTTCCAGAAACTGCATTTTCGCCCTTGCACCCCCCCGCCACTGTCTCTAGATAACCGCCTCACAGCGGACCCGTAGCTCAGCTGGATAGAGCACCAGACTACGAATCTGGGGGTCGGGCGTTCGAATCGCTCCGGGTCCGCCATTAGACTAAACCGGCAAAAACGCCGAGCCTTGCACAGCATGGCTCGGCGTTTTGCTGTTTGGCTTCAAGCAGTTCCGGCAGATCGACAAACCGTCCAGGGGCGTCCGCGCCTCGGGGTGGATTTGACTGGGGGTCACCAGAAATGCGCACAGAACCCTTCAGCGGGGCCTGGAAGGGCCACTGAGGCCTTTGCCGTTGGGGGGCAGCCTATTGCCGGGCCAGCCAGTCAGTGACGCAGTGGCGCAGGTTCGTCTCGCCCTGTTCGCGCGCATCGTCGATCACCTGCCTCAATTCGCCCAGATCCACGCGGCGGATCAGGTGCTTTACGGGACCGATCGAGGCCGGGCGCATCGACAACCTGCGGAATCCCAGCGCGGCAAAGGTCACTGCCTCGATCGGGCGGCCGGCATCCTCTCCACAGAACGACACCGGGACACGCGCATCGTTGCAGCGCTGGAGAATCTGCTCGAGCAGGCTGATGAAGGTGATGTTGAGCGAATCATAGCGGCGGCGGACACGCTCATTCTCGCGATCGGCCGCAAAGAAGAACTGCTTCAGGTCGTTGCCACCGACCGAGATGAAATCGCACATCTCGAAGAATTTCTTCGGCGCGAAGGCCAGAGACGGGGTTTCCAGCATCGCGCCGACGCGAACATCGGTTGGCATGGGATGTCCAAGCCGTTGTTCGCGGGCGATCTGCTCCATCAGCAGGCGATGGGCTTCCTCGAACTCGCCCATTTCGGTGATGAATGGGAACATGACATGCAGCGGCCGCCCCGCAGAGGCGCGTATGAGGGCCTGCAGCTGCATCCGCAGCACGCCCCGCTTGTCCAGCCCGACGCGGATCGCACGCCAGCCCATGGCCGGATTCGGCTCATCCTGCGGCTTCATATAGGGCAGGACCTTGTCCGAGCCGATGTCCAGCGTCCTGAACATCACCGGCTTGCCCTGCGCGTTGTCCAAGACCTTGGTGTAAAGCGAGGCAAGCTCTCCCCGGCGCGGAACGCGGGTCCGGGCCAGGAACTGAAGCTCGGTGCGGAACAGCCCCACCCCCTCGGCACCCGAACTTTCCAGGCTGGGCAGGTCGGCCATCAGGCCCGCATTCATGTAAAGCTGGATCGTCGTCCCGCAGCGCGCGGTCGCGGGCAGATCGCGCAGGCCGGCATAGCGCTGCTGCGCCTCGGCCTGCATCGCCATCTTGTCGCGGAAGGCATTGGCGACGGTTTCCTCGGGGCGCAGGTGAACGACGCCCATGTCGCCATCCACCAGGATCTGATCACCGTTCAGCGCCTCGGTCGTGATGCGTTCGGCATGGATGACAAGCGGAATCGACAGCGCGCGGGCGACGATGGCGGCATGGCTGCCAACCGATCCCTCCTCAAGCACGACGCCGCGCAGCTTGCGGCCATAATCCAGAAGCTCGGCAGGTCCGATATTGCGCGCAACGAGAATCGGGTTCTCGGGCATCTCGGCGCCGGTGTCCTTGCCCTGCCCCGTCAGGATGCGCAGCAGGCGGTTGGAGAGGTCGTCCAGATCATGCAGGCGGTCGCGCAGATAGGGATCGGCAGCGCTTTCCAATCGCGCACGAGCCTGGCTCTGCTCTTTCTCGACCGCCGCTTCGGCCGACAGGCCAAGATCGATGGCCTCCTCCATCCGGCGCAACCAGCTGCGCGAATTGGCAAACATGCGATAGGTTTCAAGAACCTCGGCGCTGTCGCCCGATCCCATCTGATTTCCGGCCAGCAACGAATCCACGGTGGTCCGCAGCATGGCGACGCCTTCGCCCAACCGCGCCCTTTCCTTTTGCGGATCCTCTCCGACCGGATTGGTCACGACCACGCGCGGCTCATGCAGCCAGACGCGCCCTTCGGCCGCACCCTCTTGTCCGGTGGTACCGCGGAACAGGACCGGAAAACGGTGACGCAGGGGCATGCTGTCGGACTGGCTGCCCAGAAAGGCGCCAAGCTCGGCCATCTCGGCCAGAACCATCGCGACGACTTCCAGGCCATAGACCTCGTCTTCGCTGAACAGGCGGGCGTCACGGGACTGCACGACCAGCACGCCGACCTTTTCGCCCACGCGCTGGATCGGAACGCCAAGGAAGCTGGAATAGACCTCTTCGCCGGTCTCGGGCATATAGCGGAAACCGGGTTCCGAAGGCGCGTCGGCGGTGTTCAGCGGGCGGCCATAGCGGGCAACGCGGCCGACCAGCCCCTCGCCCAGGCGCAGGCGGGTCTGGTGAACGGATGCCGCCTTCAGACCCTCGGTCGAGCAAAGCTCAAGCGTTTCGGAATCGCGGAACAGATAGATCGAGCAGACCTGCGTCCCCATCGAATCCGCGATGTGATGGGTGATCCTGTCAAGGCGGTCCTGGCCATCGCCCGGAGCCGCCAAAATCTCGCGCAACCGCAGCAGCAGCTTGCGCGAGTCGCTGTCCTTGCGTTCGGGCACGGATCCTCCGATCACGGCCCGAAGCTCACTCAGGCCTGTTCCAGTTCGAAGGCATCATGCAGCGCCTGAACCGCGAGTTCCATATATTTGCGGTCGATCAACACCGAAATCTTGATCTCGCTGGTGGAGATCACCTTGATGTTGATGTTCTCGTCGGCAAGCGCCTTGAACATGCGTGCGGCGACCCCGGCATGGCTGCGCATCCCGATGCCCACGACCGAAACCTTGGCGACCTCGGTATCGACGACCAGGTCGTCATAGGCGATGTGGCCGGCGGCCTTGGCATCCTCCATCGCCTTACGGGCGCGGGCGACCTGGTTCACCGGGCAGGAGAAGGTCATGTCGGTCACCGCGCCGGGGTGATCCTCGTAATCCTTTTCCGAGATGTTCTGGACGATCATGTCCACGTTCACACCCAGTTCTGCCAGCGGTGCGAAGATCGCGGCAGAAATGCCCGGCTTGTCCTCGACCGTGACCAGGGTGATTTTGGCCTCCTCTCGGGAAGAGGCGACGCCGCTGACGACTTTCGATTCCATGATTTCATCCTCATCGCAGATCAGAGTGCCGCTGGTTTCGTCCGTATCCTCAAAGGACGACAGCACCCGCAGGCGGACCTTGTAGCGCATCGCCAGCTCGACCGAGCGGGTCTGAAGGACCTTGGCGCCCAGGCTGGCCAGTTCCAGCATTTCCTCGAAAGCGATCCTCTCAAGCTTGCGCGCCTTCGAAGCGATGCGCGGATCGGTGGTATAGACCCCGTCCACGTCGGTATAGATATCGCAACGCTCGGCGCCGAAGGCGGCCGCAAAGGCAACGGCGGTCGTATCCGAACCGCCCCGGCCCAGCGTGGTGATGCGTCCCTCGGGCGAGATGCCCTGGAAGCCCGCGACCACGGCAACCTTCATGCCCTCGGCGAATTTCGTGTCGATGTTCTTGCGCGGAATGTCCACGAAGCGCGCCGAAGAATGCTGCGACGTCGTGTTGATCGGCACCTGCCAGCCCTGCCAGGAGCGTGCGGGCACGTCCATTTCCTGCAAGGTCAGTGACATGAGCCCCGCCGTCACGTTCTCGCCCGAGGCGACAACGGCGTCGTATTCGCGCGCATCGAACAGCGGAGAGGTCGCCTCGACCCAGCCGACAAGCTCATTCGTCTTGCCGGACATGGCACTGACGATGACGATGACGTCATAGCCGCGTTCAACCTCGCGCTTGACCTTCATCGCGGCGTTCTTGATGCGGTTCAGGTCGGCCACCGAAGTGCCGCCGAATTTCATTACCAGAAGCGGCATTCCATGCCCCCAGCAGCCACAGGATTTCAGGGGCGCGTTCTAGGGGGCGCGCCGGGAAAGGGCAAGGGCGGAAAGGACTTGTCCGCGGATTTGGCCAAGCTTTACCGCGGCGCGAAGAATGGCGCCCGCTGGCGGACAGGGCCGCACCGCTAGGCAGCCATCCGTCGCGCCGGGGATGCAGCGCCCAGACACGACCGGGCACCGCATGTCACCGATCCCCTGCCCCATGCGGCGGACAGGGGCTGGCGGCCGCGATCAAACCGCCACGGCCTTCCTTTCATAAAGGCTCTCGCCACTTGTGTCGTGCTGGCGCAGGGCCTTCTTGTTTTCGTGCCGCTTCAAAACACGTCGCGCAGGCGTGGGCACAAAGCCGGGCATCGCGATTTCAGGGAAGATCAACGCAAGCTCGCGGCACTGCTCTGCCCCCAGCGCCTTCAGCGCCATGGGACCGGCCAGCATGGTTTCCGTCAGCGCCCCATTCGCCCAGACAAGCTCGTGCTGGTCCAGGATGAAGTGGAAATACTCGACCTCGGCAGCCGCTTCCGCCGCGATGCCGCGATGCCCGATCAGCATCTTGGCGGAAACCAGCACTTCGTCTTCGCCGAACAACCCTTCGATGACCGAGGAGGCAAGCGCGATTCGATGCTGCGGCGACACCAGCAGATCCTGCTGAGGATAGCCTTTGCCCAAGGCACCCGCAGGGATGCGGATCGGGCGAAGGTCGGGGCGCAGATCCAGGGATGCCCCGTCGATCTTGCGTGAGGCGATCCAGCGGATCGGCTGGGGCCCGTGATCCAGCGTCTCGACAAGGTCACCAACCTGCAGATCCTCGACCTTGCGCGGTCCCGTGGGCGTCGCGATCAGTGTCCCGCGGGTAAAGCAGACGATGGTGGCGTCCATGATAAGCTGGTTGTCGTCACCGGTCGTATCGTCGACCACCGGCCGGATCTCGCCCTCGGTAAAGGGCTGGCCGTCGGTCGCGAAATACATGTTCCCGCCCGTGGTGCCCAACGGCGTGCCCGGATTATCCGGATCATAGGGGTAGGTGTAGACGTTCAAGCTTTGGTTGATCTTGGCCATGTGCGCGCCGCTCTGGCCATCACGCGTCATGGGCGAGTTGTTGTTCGGATCGACAACCTGATATTCCGGCGTCCCATCGCCATCCACGTCGATATACATGGCCGTCGGCTGGGTACCGCTGGGCACCCAGTATTCAGGGTTGCCGTCTCCGGTAACGTCCGAGTATTCCAGATCTTCGTCCGGAATCTCCAGGATGAATTCTGCATTCGATGTATCCGTGATCCCCTGGCTGGCCAGAAAATCGTTGATGGGAAGGGAGGAGACCTCCAACCCACCGCCGACGTTGTTGCCCGTCGCAATCGTGTCGGTATCGAATGTTAAGGTTGCCATCGCACACTCCTCTCGATTCACTCCTGCGTGAGATGCTAGTGAGCGCCTGACCAGCCGTAAACGAAAACATGCCAGCCATCGCGGCAGTCCGCCGATCGTGATTGGGTGGAATATGCTGAAACCGTTTGCAGGTGCCCAGTCCGAATGCCATCCGTGAGCGCCTGTGACGGCACGGTCGGCTAGTGTGGCAATCAGGGTGAAATCTGGTCGGGGCGAGAGGATTCGAACCTCCGGCCTACGGTACCCAAAACCGTCGCGCTACCAGGCTGCGCTACGCCCCGGACCACGGGTTGTCTAACCGCTCGTCTTGGCGGGGGGAAGGGGAAAACGAACCGGATTCAGTTGCAGTGGGCGATTGCGTCGGCAGTTGGGACGCGGGGATGGGCCAATACAATGCCGGGCCGCAGTCCCAGACGTGCGGCCTCTCCTCCGGCGACCTCAAGGACCATCAGTCGGTCCGGTGCGGGGTCACCGATTGCAGCGCCCGAGATCGAGGTCTCGTCCATCGGGCGGGCCATGGGGTGGACATGACGCACTTCGCCCCTCTGGTCGATGAAGATCATGTCCAAAGGAATCAGGGTATTGCGCATCCAGAAGTTGACGGGCTGGGGATGCTCATAGACGAACAGCATCCCATGCCCCTGTGGCAGGCTCTTGCGGAACATCAGTCCCTGCGCCCGCTCGTCGGGGTCGTCAGCGATTTCGACCGAAACCTGGACCGGGGAATCACCCCCCAGAAAAACGGCCTTGTCTTCGGCACAGTCAAGCGAGGCGGCGAAACCTGCACTCGTGGATGTCGTGAAGATCAGAACAACAGCTGCGGCCTGCCATTTCATACCGCGCCCGCAACCAGCCGCAGTTTAGCGAGCGCGGCCGCCCCCCCCGGTTGTGTACCACGCGCCTCTGTCACTGCTCTTTCCCAGGAGAGGATCTGCGCGGCCATCAACCCACGGCGGCCATCAACGACACGAATGGCGATCGCTTCACCAACGGCCAGGTCGGAAAAGCCCGAATGACGCAGCACCTCGACATGCAGGAAGACATCGGCCTTCTGCTCGAAGATATTTGCGAATCCGAACCCTTTGGCCTTGTCGAACCACTTGACGCGGGCCGGCAGCAGGGGAAGGCGCGCGACCTCTTCGGGCGTGGCCGAGCAAAGATCGGCTATGGCGGGCATCGGTTCGCTTGCGGGGGCGTCGATCGCGAGGATCTCGACAGCCTGAATGCCGCGCGGGGTCTTCTGCACCATGGCGCGGACATGCGCGCCTTCCGCCACCGAGCTCTGGCCAAAATTGCGCAGGACGTTGGCATGAAGCAGAATATCGGCGCCGCCATCGGGATCGGTCAAAAATCCGAAGCCCTTGCTGCCGTCGAACCATTTCACGACCCCGGCGACTTCCCGCTGCTGATCGTCGTTATCAGTCATTTCGCTTACTTATCCCCAAGTGACAAGCCGGCCAATGGCTAAACCGTTCCGCCTTCATGCCTTGACAACGCAGGGATGAACTGGACGGACCGGCTCAGTAATCAGTCAGGTTTTCCATACCATGGATAAAACGATCTTCCGCATCAAGGGCTAAGACGCCGGACGCTCCACAAAGTTTCCCCTGCTGACGCAGATCCGCCGACCATGTTGCTGCCTTCCTTGGCAGAATTGCGCCTGCGCCACTGAAAGCGGTCGTGAAGGCGGAACGCGCCGTCGGCCCAGAACTCGATCTGGACAGGCCGAATCCTGTAGCCGCCCCAATGATCCGGACGCCGCGGGCGCAACCCAAGATTGATCCCCTGCTTTGCGACCTCGGCCATCAGCGCGGCCCGGCTTTCCAGCGGACGGCTTTGATGCGAGGCCCAGGCACCGATCCGCGACTGCAAGGCGCGCGAGGCATAATAGGCATCAGCAACCTCGGATTCGACGCGCGAGACATGGCCCCGCACCCGGATCTGCCGGCGCAGCGACTTCCAGTGCATGACGAAGGCGGCAACGCCCGTCTCGTCGATCTGAAGGCCCTTGGCACTTTCGAAATTGGTGTAGAAGACGAAGGCGCCATCGGCACCCTGCCCCTCGATATCCTTCAGCAGCACCATGCGGACATCGGGCAGGCCGTCTCCGTCCACGGTGGCCAAAGCGATGGCGTTGGGGTCGTTCGGTTCGGTTCGCACAGCCTCCTCGAGCCATGCTCGCGCGATGTCGAAGGGGTCGTCCCCCGCGAAGATTCCGGTCCTGTCCGTCATGGCCTTGCGATTGCCGACACTTGATGCCCCCTTGCAGTTGTCCTAATCCTGCCAAAATCGAAGAAGCGCGAGGGGCAGCATCATGTCAAGTGAAGCCGGTATGGGGCTGATGAAAGGCCGTCGCGGCCTCATCATGGGTCTCGCCAATGACAAGTCCATTGCCTGGGGCATTGCCAAGGCGTTGGCGGACCACGGCGCCGAGCTGGCGTTTTCGTATCAGGGCGAGGCGCTGAAGCGCCGAGTCGAGCCGTTGGCTGCTCAGGTCGGATCGGACCTTCTGGCCGAATGCGACGTCTCGGACGAGGCCTCGATCGATGGCCTGTTCTCGACGATCGCCGAGCGTTGGGACAGTATCGACTTCATCGTCCACGCCATTGGTTTTTCCGACAAGGATCAACTGCGCGGGCGCTATGCCGATACCACACGCGACAATTTCCTGATGACCATGGACATCTCGGTCTATTCCTTCACCGCCGTGGCGCGCCGCGCTGCCGCGATGATGACGAATGGCGGCAGCATGGTCACCCTGACCTATTACGGCGCAGAGCGCGTCATGCCGCACTATAACGTCATGGGAGTCGCCAAGGCCGCGCTGGAGGCCAGCGTCCGCTACCTGGCCGAGGATCTGGGCAAGGACGGGATCCGCGTGAACGGCATCTCGGCCGGTCCGATCAAGACGCTCGCGGCCTCGGGCATCGGCGATTTCCGCTATATCCTGAAATGGAACGAGCTGAATTCGCCGCTGCGTCGCAACGTGACCCAGGATGAGGTCGGCAAGTCCGCCCTGTATCTGCTGTCGGATCTGGGCTCGGGCGTGACGGGCGAGACCCATCACGTCGACGCCGGCTATCATGTCGTCGGCATGAAGGCCGTCGACGCACCCGATATCGCCACGACGAAAAAAGACTGATCCGGCATCATGAGCGTCGAGCAGGTCATCGCGCTTGTATCCGCGCTTACGCTGGCGATCCTGTCGCCCGGCCCGGCCATGATCGCGACGGTTCAGACCGCCTTCGCGCATGGCCGTGGCCGTGCCCTGCCCTATGCGCTGGGGTTGGCCGCCGGCGCCTCGCTGTGGTGCATCTTCGCGCTGGCGGGCTTGGCGGTGGTGTTCCGACTGCATCCCCAGCTTTTCGTCACCATGAAGATCTTCGGCGGCTGCTATCTGCTGTGGTTCGCCTGGGGCCTGTGGCGGGCATCGACCCAGCCGCTGCCAGATGCCGCATCGGGGACGAAGCGGGGCTTTCGCAGCGGGATCGCGCTGAACCTGTCGAACCCCAAGCCAGCACTGTTTTACGCCGCCCTGATCCTGAGCGTGTTTCCCGAGCCGCTGGCGCCGCAGCGTCAGGCATTGATCTATGCGATCTGTCTTGCGACCGAGCTGTTCTGGTATGCGTCGGTTGCCGTTCTGATGTCGACAGCGGCCATGCGCAGGCGCTATTTTGGCGCGAAATTCTGGATCGACCGGGCCGCGGCCGTCGCCATGACGTTGCTGGGCCTGATGTTGATCGTGAAGCACTGAAAGGATCGAGTAAATGAACGACCGCCTGCCTCATGAACGCGGGTTTCATATCAGCTGGGACCAGATGCACCGCGATGCGCGCGCGCTGGCATGGCGGCTGGATGGCCGGGAATGGCGCGCCATTCTGGCGATTACCCGCGGCGGGCTGGTCCCCGCGATGATCGTCGCGCGGGAACTGGACGTGCGGACCATCGACACGATCTCGGTCAAATCCTACAAAGGCGTGGGGACCGAGGCTGGACAGGGCGAAATCCAGGTCTTGAAGGCCCCGGACCACGATCTGATGGGCGATGGCGACGGCATCCTGGTCATCGACGACCTGGTCGATTCCGGCCGCACGCTGGAGCATGTGCGCAAGCTATATCCCAAGGCGCATTTCGCCACCGTCTATGCCAAGCCCAAGGGTCGGCCGATGGTCCAGACCTATGTGACCGAGGTCAGCCAGGACACCTGGATCTTCTTCCCCTGGGACATGGCGCTGCAATACGTCCAGCCCTATCGCGGCGAAGATTGATCCACCCCGGCACTGCCGGAACGCGCCAAAACCCCGGCCCGGCCGGGGTTTTTCATTTGGCGAGCCCGCCGCTTCTTCAAGTGCGGAAAAATCTATGCCGGCCGATGGCGATGCAGGTCATGGCGGCAAGGGTCGACCCCGCCCCGACCAGAAAGGGCATCGCCGAACCCGCGCTTTGCCACAGCCATCCCGCAGCGGTATTCCCGATCAGGACAGCCACGCCCGTCACCAGGTTGAAGGTGCCGAATGCACTGCCCTTCAGCGCATCGGGCGTTGCGCCCGCGATCATCGCGCCCAGAAGTCCCTGCGAAAATCCCATGTGCAGGCCCCAAAGCACCGTGCCCAGCAGAAAGATCCAGACAGTTCCCGCAAAGGCCAGCACCAGATGCGCGCCCAGCAGGAAGCCCAGGCTGACCAGCAGCAGCCCCCCAGACCCGATCCTGTCGGACATGACGCCGACCGGCCAGGCCGTCAGGCCATAGACCGCGTGCATCACCACCATCGACAGCGGCACCCAAGCCGGAGAGAAGCCCGCCTCAAGTGATTTCAGCAGCACGAATGCCTCGCTGAAGCGCGCCAGCATGATGACCAAGGCAAGCGCGATCACCGCCCAGACAGCCCGGTTCAGCCGGAACGCATCGGCAAGACGGAAGTCGGGCCGCTTCACGTCGCGCTCGCCCTCGGGTTCCCGGACGCCAAGGATCAGAACCACCACCGCCAGCACTGCGGGAATCGTGGCGATCCAGAAGACGCGGGCGATATCCCCCGCCAGCAGGAGCATCGCGCCGACCGCGATCAGCGGCCCGACAAATCCGCCGACCGTGTCCAACGACTTGCGAAGACCAAAGCTTGCGCCGCGGATCTCGGGCGGGGTCACCGCCGCGACGATGGCGTCGCGCGGCGTGCCCCGGATGCCCTTGCCGACGCGGTCCATCGCCTTGGCCAGCACGATCTGGTCAAGCGTCACCGCCATCGGAAAGATCAGCCGCGACAGCGCGCCAAGGCCGTATCCCAGCACGGCCAGCGGCTTGGCGCGGCGGCTCCAGTCCGACAGAACACCCGACAGGAACTTGGTGACGGTCGCGATGGCGACGGACAGACCCTCGATGAAGCCGATCGCCAGCGCCGAAACGCCCAGCCCGCCCGCCAGATACAGCGGCAGCAGGTTGTTGATCATCTCGGACGAGACATCCATCAGCAAGCTGACGAAGCCCAGCATCCAGACCGTGGCCGGGATCGCGGGGCGCGGGCGACTGGGCGCCACGGGCCCCTGCGAAGCATTCTGCATCTCCGGGCCCCTTTGACTGGGTTACGCGCAAGCAGGGCATGTCGGGCGGGACGGCCAGGGGCGCGCTCCGCCCCCACGCCTTCCCACCGCCGGTCGTTAGCCGTTGCCGCGCACGAACCGCGCCGCTTCCTCCGCCGCCCGCTTCAGCGCACGGCTCTTGTTCTCGGTCTCGACGAATTCGGCCTCGGGGTCGCTGTCATAGACGACGCCGCCGCCCGCCTGGATATACAGGGTGTGATCCTTGATGACGCCGGTGCGCAGCGCGATGCACATGTCCATCTCGCCATTCGCGGCGAAATAGCCCACGCCACCCGCATAGACGCCGCGCTTTTCCGGCTCCAGCTCGTCGATGATCTCCATCGCCCGGACTTTCGGCGCGCCCGACACGGTGCCCGCGGGCATCCCCGCCAGCAGCGCGGAAAGCGCGTCCTCACCCTCGCGAAGCTCGCCCACCACGTTCGATACGATGTGCATGACGTGGCTGTAGCGTTCGACGATGAACTTCTCCGTCGGGGTGACGGTACCCATCTTGGCGACGCGTCCGACATCGTTGCGGCCCAGGTCCAGCAGCATCAGATGCTCGGCCAGTTCCTTTTCGTCGGCCAGAAGATCGGCTTCCAGCGCGTTATCTTCGTCCACCGTCGCGCCGCGCGGACGCGTGCCCGCGATCGGGCGCACGGTGACTTCACCGCCGCGCAGGCGGACGAGGATCTCGGGGCTGGCGCCGACGATCTGGAAGCCGCCGAAGTTCAGGAAGAACATGAATGGCGACGGGTTCGTGCGCCGGAGGCTGCGGTAAAGCGCAAAGGGCGGCAGCGGGAAATCCATCGCCCAGCGTTGCGAGGGCACAACCTGGAAGATGTCGCCCGCGCGGATATAGTCCTTGGCCTTCTCGACTGCGGCCAGATAGGCCTCTTTCGAGAAGTTCGAGCGCAGTTCCCCAACCTTCAAATCGTGGCCAAGGGCGCGCGGTTCGCTGGGCTGGCGGTCAAGCGAACGCAGAGCCTCCATCAGACGCTCGGCCGCCTGGGCATAGGCGGCCCGAGCCGGCAGCCCGTCCTGGTGCCAGGCGGGGGCACACAGCAGCACCTCGCCCTTGACGCCATCCAGGACCGCCACGACCGAGGGGCGCATCATCACCGCGTCGGGCAGGCCCAGCGTATCGGTATTCACGTTCGGCAGGCGCTCGACCAGCCGGATCATGTCGTAGCCCAGATAGCCGAACAGCCCCGCCGCACCCGCAGGCACGCCATCGGGCATGTCGATACGGGATTCAGCGATCAGGGCGCGCAGGCTTTCCAGCGCCGGGCGTTCATCGGTGGTGAACTCCTCGGAATAGCGGGCATTGCGGTTGATCCGCGCCTTGCCGTCGCGGCAGTCCCAGACCACGTCAGGCTTCATGCCGACGAAGGAATAGCGACCGCGAACCTCGCCCCCGGTCACGCTTTCCAGCATGAAGCTGTTCGTTTGCGCCTCGGCCAGTTTCAGCATCAGGCTGACGGGGGTGTCCAGGTCAGCCGCAAGGCGGATGGTCAGAAGCTGGTTCCGGCCTTCGGCCCAGCCGCGTTCGAAATCGGGAAACTCGGGTGCAATATCCATCACTGCATCTGCGCATTCACCGCATCGACTGCGGTCTGGTTCACGGCGACGCCGCTTTGCGTCTGAACGGCACGGGTGAAGTATTCGAACACGTCCTGACGCATCGAATCGCTCAGCCGGTTCTGGATGCCATCGCGCATCTGCGCGGCCTCGGTCCCGTCGGTTTCGGCGGCATGAACCTGGTCAAGCGTCACAAGGAAGACCCGGTTTTCGGCATCGACAACCTCGGTCGTGCCGGGGTCGGTGATCTTGAAGGCGCGGGTGATAACATCCTGCGGCACGCCGTTGATGAAACCGCCACGGGTCAGGCCGGTCTGGGCATGGCCCTTGTCCGGCGCGGCGGGGGCGGTCACGGGTTCGGCGGGCGCGGGCGTCTGGGCCACAGCACCCACCGCCTGCGCGACGGGTGCGGTCGCCGCCGGGGCGGGATCGGGCACCGGGCCAGCGGCGGCTTCGGTCGCGACCTTGCGCTCTTCGGCCAGGGCCAGAAGCTGACGGCGGGTTTCGTTCTGCATCCAGTCGTCCAAGACGCGGGTGCGCACTTCGGCAAAGGGAATCAGCTTCGGCGGCACGATCTCGTCAAGGCGCAGCGCAAAGATGCCCCCATCCTCGAACGAGACGATCTCGGGAAAGTCCGCTTGCCCGATCTCGGCGGCCTTCTGGCGGAACTCGGGATAGGCGGCGATGCTGTTCGGGGTCGAATCCTCGGCCCCCGTCCAGTCGATCTTGCCGATCTGCATTCCGGCTTCCTTGGCCAGATCCTCAAGCGTGGCGCCGCCCGCAAGCTGGTCCGAGACGCTGGTGGTCTGTTCCTCGATCTGGCGGCGGGCACGATCCAGCGCGGCTTCGACCCGCAGGTCGGCCTTGGCCTGATCGAAAGTGACGTTCACCGGTTCAAGGATCGCGTTCATTGCGAAAAGCGCGGGACCAAGTTCGCTGTCCGCCGGTCCGGCGACGCCGGGCTGTTCCAGCGCAAAGACGGCATCGCCCGCGGCACCAAGCTGCGCCTTGCTGACTTCGCCCAGGTCGATATCGGTCAGGCTCAGGCCGCGTTCGCCCGCAAGCTGTTCGAAAGTGATCTCGCCCTTGTCGAGACGGGCCTTGGCGGCAGCGGCGGCGTCGGCGGTCGGAAAGACCAGACGCTCGACCATGCGGCGCTCGGGCTGCTGGAAGTCCGAGATGCGCTGCTGGTACAGATCCTTCAGGGCCTGCTCGTCCACCTCGACCTTGCTTTCCAGCATTTCGGGGGTCAGCCAGACATAGGTGATCTTGCGCGTCTCGGGCGCGGTGAAGCGGGCCTCGTTCGCCTTGTGCCAGGCTTCCAGCGTGGCGTCGTCCGGCGCCGCGATGGGTGCGTGCAGATCGGCGGCGGTCAGTTCGATCCAGTGGATGTCGCGCGTCTCGCGCAGCCAGCCAAGGGTGCGATCGGTCACGGCCGCCGGGGCGGTGACGCCAGCCAGGGCAGCACGATTCAGGATCAGACGGGCTTCGTCCATGCGCAGGTCATGTTCGAACTCGGGCTCGCGGATGCCTTCGCGGCTCAGCGTATCGGCATAGCGCGCGCGGTCGAACTTGCCGTCCAGCCCCTTGAACGCGGCGGCATCGCGGATCTGGGCCAGGACGGCCTGATCGCCGACGGAAACGCCCAGCCGGTTCGCCTCGTCCTCAAGCGCAGCACCGATCAGCAGGCGCGACAGCGCGGCCTGGTCGATCCCGATGGTCCGGGCCTCTGCCGGGGTCAATTGCCGGCCGGTACGGGCCGAGAAGTCCTGCATCTCGTTGTGAAGCGCGCGCGCGTAGTCGCGCGACGACACTTCGACATCGCCGACCGATCCGATATCGCTCGTCCCGGTCGAGAAATTGGTCACGCCGAAGCCGCCAAGCCCCAGGACCAGCATCCCCATCAGCAACCAGACGATGGTCGATTTGCCCTTGCCGCGCATGTGATTGTCCTGCCCGTGTTTTCGTCCTGTCGGCAGTCTTTAGGCTGCACGGCCCCCGGCGGCAAGTGCCGCGACCCTTCCGGGCCGGGGAAGCGCGATCAAAAGACTGCCGGTTTCCTCAGCCCTGAAAGCCTGCCAGCCGCTGCATCAGCGCGCCGATCCCTGCCCTGTCCGCGTTGGCAAAGGCGATGCGCACATGGCGCGCCCCCTGCGCGTCGCCTTCGGGCATGAACATGGTGCCCGGCAGCAACAACACGCCCGCCTCGCGCACCAGCCGCCGGGCAAGCTCGGGAGAGGGCAGGTCGAACGGGTGCTCGACCCAGGCGAAATAGGCCCCGCAGCCCTTGACCTTCCAGCCATGAAGGGTCGCCATGCCCTCCTCCATCGCGGCGCGGCGGGCCAGGATCTCGGCCCGCTCGCTGGCCAGCCAATCGCCAAGGTTCTCCATCCCCCAGGCCGCGCCGATCTGGCCGATCTGGCTGGCGCAGATGGCGACGGTGTCCAGGAACTTTTCGACCTCGACCATCCGGGCATCGCTGGCGATCAGCGCCCCGATGCGATGACCGGTAAGACGGTAGGCCTTCGAGAAGCTGTAAAGGTGGATCAGCGTGTCGCCCCAGTCCGGATCGGCGAACAGTGCATGCGGCGCGCCCGACCGCGAGTCGAAATCGCGATAGGTCTCGTCCACGATCAGCGCCAGGTTGCGCGAACGCGCGAGATCGAAGAATGCCCGCAGGGTCTCCGCCGGGTATTCCGCGCCGGAGGGGTTGTTGGGGCTGACCAGCACGATCGCGCGGGTGCGATCGTTGATCAACTTCGCCGCCTCGGCCGCGTCGGGGATCATTCCCTGCCCGCAATGCAGACCGACCGAACGGATGCCCTGCATGTCCATCCACATCTTGTGGTTGAAATACCAGGGCAGCGGCAGGATGATCTCGTCCCCTGCCCCAGCAAGGGTCTGGATCGCCGCGCAAAAGGCCTGATTGCAACCCTGCGTGATTGCAACCTGACCGGCCCGGATCTCGCCGCCATAGGCATGGCTCCAGTCCTTTGCCACCGCCTCGCGCAGTTCCGCACGCCCCAGCACGGGGCCATAGAAATGCGCGTCCGGCAGGTTCAGCGCGGCATCGGCCATCGCGCGGCGCAGAGGCTCCGGCGGCGGCTCGACCGGGGCGGCCTGGCTCACGTTGATCAGGGGGCGGTCGGGGGCGAAGGTCACACCCTCCAGCCAGCGCCGCGCCTCCATCACCGGGGGGCGGAAGGTTGCGGCAAGGGCGGGGTTCAAGGGCAGCATAGGATCACTCAATTCGCATCGTTGAGGTGCAAGGCACCGAAATCGGGCGGGGTGGTCAGGTCCAGCCCGTCCCCAACGGCCGGAGCCGAGACCGGGGCGGGCGCGGGAATGCGGGCGACCGGGGCCGCGTCCGGCCCACCCTCTGGCAGCACCGGGCGCTCTGGCACGGTCGCGGCGGCGGGGGTCGGCTGCGCGGCGGGGTCGGCTTCGACCATCAGCGGCAGATCGACCGGATCGGGGGCTGGCGCGGTCATCGTCGGGGCGGCGGGGGCATCTCCGCGCGCCTCGGGCAGCGGAACGGGCGTGGCCGAGGCGGGTGAGATCTCGCCCGCAGGGGCCGGAATCGCGGGCGCCTCGCCCGGCCGGTCCAAGGTCGCCATCGGTTCTGGCGTGGCAGGCGCAAGGTCAGAGCTGCGGGCAAATTCCGACGCTTCCGGCATGGCAAGCGTCTCGGCCGCTGGCCCGCTGTCCGCATCCTCCGCCTCACTGGCAGTGGCGGGCGCGGGGGGCGGAATCGCCAATGCATCCTCTGCCACGGGAGCCAGGGGTGCGGGCGGCGCCACGGGTTCGGCCACAAGCGGCGTGGCCGGCGCGGGCGGGATCTCGACGGCAGCAGGCACCGGCACGGGTTCTGCTTGCGGTTGCACCACAGGATCGGGAATGGCAGCGGGGGAAGGTTCCGGCGTCAACGCGATGACCGGGCGCGGAGGTAGCGGCAGCAGCAGCGAAAGGACGACAAGTCCGGCGCTGCAGGCCAGCACCCCCTGAAACAGTCCCGCCGCAAATCCCCTTGCCATGGGTGACCCGCTCCCTCCGCCCCTGTTTTTGTCGCCCGCGGGGTTGACCCCCCCGCCAGCTTTGCACCATCTATAACCGCAGATTTTCCGGGGTTCACCCCCCAATGCAAGGCCCAGCCATGATCCTGCTCATCGACAACTACGACAGCTTCACTTGGAACCTCGTCCATTACATGGGCGAAGCCGGTGCGGATGTCCGGGTCTGGCGAAACGATGCGCTGAGCGTCGAGGACGCCCTTGGCATGGGTGCGCAAGGCATCCTGATCTCGCCCGGTCCCTGCGATCCGGCCCAGGCTGGGATCATCGTCCCGCTGATCAAGGCTGCCGCCGAACGCGCGGTGCCGATCCTGGGCGTCTGTCTTGGCCATCAGGCCATCGGCGAGGCCTTCGGCGGCAAGGTCGTGCGCGCCAGCCGCATCGTCCACGGCAAAACCGACGCGATCAGCCATGACGGCACCGGGGTCTTCGCGGGCCTTCCCTCGCCGCTGACGGCGACGCGCTATCACTCGCTGACGGTCGAGCCGGAAAGCCTGCCCGACTGCCTGCGCGTCACCGCGACCGCGCCGGACGGCACCATCATGGGGCTTACGCACCGGACGCTGCCGATCGAGGGGGTTCAGTTTCACCCCGAAAGCATCGCCTCGGAATACGGACATGACATGATCCGCAACTTCCTGCGCCGCTGCTCGAACCTGGAATCGGCAGCATGAACGCGCCTTCGGATATCCGCCCGCTGATCGGCGTGGCAGCAACCCGTCCCCTGACCGGGGCCGAGGCCGAGGCCGCGTTCGGCGCGCTGTTCGAGGGCGCGGCCACCCCCGCCCAGATCGGCGGCCTGCTGATGGCGATGCGCGTGCGTGGCGAGACGGTCGAGGAAATGGCCGCCGCGACCCGCGCAATGCGTGCCCGCATGAACCGGATCAAGGCCCCCGATGACGCGATCGACATCGTCGGCACCGGCGGCGACGGCAAGGGCACGCTGAACATCTCGACCGCGACGGCCTTTGTCGTCGCGGGGGCGGGCGTGCCGGTCGCCAAACACGGCAACCGCAACCTGTCGTCGAAATCCGGCTCGGCCGACGCGATGACCCATCTGGGCCTGAACGTCATGACCCCGCCCGAGGTCGCGGAACAGGCGCTGGCCGAGATCGGCATCTGCTTCATGATGGCGCCCATGCACCATCCCGCGATGCGCCATGTCGGTCCGGCCCGGACCGAACTTGGCACGCGCACCATCTTCAACCTGCTGGGACCGATGACCAATCCCGGCTCGGTCCGCCGGCAGTTGACCGGAACCTTCGACAGGATCTGGAACCGCCCTATGGCCGAGACCCTGCGCGAGCTGGGCAGCGACAAGGCGTGGCTTGTCCATGGCTCGGACGGCACGGACGAGATCTCGATCGCGGGACCGACCTGGGTCGCGCAGCTGAAGGACGGCGACGTGACCGAATTCGAGATCTCGCCCGAGGATGCGGGCCTGCCTGTCCATCCTTTCGACTCGGTGCTGGGCGGCGAACCCGCGCAGAACGCAGCCGCGCTGCGCGCGCTTCTGGCGGGGGAAAAAGGGGCCTATCGCGACGCGGTGCTTCTGAATGCCGCCGCGGCGCTGGTGATCGCGGGCCGCGCCTCGGACCTGCGCAGCGGGGCCGAAATGGCCCGCGAGTCCATCGATAGCGGCAAGGCCGCCGCCAAGCTGGAGGCGCTGGCCCGCCAGGTCGGCGCCCCGCCTGAGGCATGAGCCTGCCCCAAGCCTGGGCCGACCTGCCCTTCTTCCGCGACGACTGGCCCGCCATTTCGTCGCGGCTGGAAGGTCAGGACTGGCTGCCCGGCCCCGCCCGCGTCTTTGCGGCGCTGGGCCTGACGCCCCCCGAACGCGCGCGGGTCGTGATCCTGGGTCAGGATCCCTATCCCACGCCCGGACATGCGAACGGGCTGGCCTTTTCGGTCACACCCGAAACCGCGTTGCCGCGCTCGCTGAGGAACATCTATGCCGAGATGCGCGACGACCTTGGCCGCGCCCCGGAAAATGGCGATCTGAGCCACTGGGCACGTCAGGGTGTCCTGCTGCTGAACACCTCGCTTTCGGTTCTTCCCGGTCAGGCCGGGATCCATGCGAAATGGGGATGGGAGCGGCTGGCCCGCCAGGCCGTCGCCCGCGCACAGGCTGAACGCCCGCTGGCCTTCATCCTTTGGGGCGCACACGCGCAAAAGGCGCTGGCGGGTCTGCCGCGTCCGCAGGATCTGGTGATCGAAACCGCCCATCCCTCGCCTCTTTCCGCCCGTCGCGGCTTTTTCGGCTCGCGCCCGTTCAGCCGCGTCAATGACTGGCTGGCGGCGCAAGGCGACGCCCCGATCGACTGGGCTCTTTCCGAAACAGCCGACGCAGAGTAAAAATCCGACATGGACATTCTGGACCGCATCAAAGCCTACAAGCTTGACGAAATCGCCGCCGCCAAGGCCGCCCGCCCGCTGGCCGGCGTCGAAGAGGCCGCACGCGCCGCCGATGCCCCCCGCGGATTCGCCCGCGCACTGGCGGACAAGGCAGGCACCGGCCACGCCCTGATCGCCGAGATCAAGAAAGCGAGCCCGTCGAAAGGCCTGATCCGCCCCGATTTCGACCCGCCGGCGCTGGCCCGCGCCTATCAGGCCGGGGGCGCCGCCTGCCTGTCGGTGCTGACGGACGGACCCAGCTTTCAGGGTGCGCCGGATTTCCTGACCGCCGCCCGCGCCGCCTGCGACCTGCCGGCCCTGCGCAAGGATTTCCTTTACGACACCTATCAGGTGGCCGAGGCGCGGGCCTGGGGTGCCGACTGCATCCTGATCATCATGGCCTCGGTCGACGATGCCCTGGCCGCCGAGCTTGAGGATGCCGCCTTCCATTGGGGCATGGATGCCTTGATAGAGGTCCATGACCGTGAGGAGCTGGACCGCGCGCTTCGGCTGAAATCGCCGCTGGTCGGGATCAACAACCGCAATCTCAAGACCTTCGATGTCAGCCTGCAAACGACGCTGGACCTGGCCCCGCATGTCCCTGCCGATCGCGACGTGGTCTGCGAGAGTGGCCTTTTCACCCCGGAGGACCTGAACCGGATGGCCGATGCCGGGGTCAGGCGCTTCCTGATCGGGGAAAGCCTGATGCGCCAGGCGGACGTCACTCGCGCCACGCGCGACATTCTGGGGCTGGCCGCATGACGCTGACCCATTTCGATTCCCAGGGACAGGCCCACATGGTCGACGTCTCGTCCAAGGCGGAAACCGCGCGCGAAGCCGTGGCCGAAGGCACCGTCATCATGTCCGCCGAAACTCTGGCGCTGGCCCAGGGCGGCGCAGCCAAGGGCGATGTCATGGGCGTCGCGCGGCTGGCCGGGATCATGGGGGCCAAGCGCACCTCGGACCTGATCCCGCTTTGCCATCCGCTGCCGATCACCAAGGTCGCGGTCGATCTTGCCGCCGACCCCGCCCTGCCCGGCATCCGCGTCACGGCAACCGTCAAGACCGCCGGCAAGACCGGGGTCGAGATGGAGGCGCTGACCGCCGTCACCACGGCCTGCCTGACCGTCTATGACATGCTGAAGGCGGCGCAAAAGGACATGCGGATCGAGGGGATCCGCTTGCTGTCCAAGACCGGCGGCAAATCGGGCGAGTTCCGCGCCGCCCCGTGAAGCCCCCCGAAAGCCGCATCGCGAAAGGCACTCCATGATCAGCGTCGAAGAAGCCCGTGCCCTTGTCCTTACGCTCGCGACCCCGCCGGAACCCGAGGAAGTCGCGGTCCATGACGCGCTTGGCCGGGCGCTGCTGGCACCGGCCGTGGCGCGGTTGACGCAGCCCCCTTTCGACGCCTCGGCGATGGACGGCTACGCGCTCCGCTCGGCCGACCTGCCCGGTCCCTTGCCGGTGATCGGAACCGCTGCCGCGGGCGTGCCCTTCGAAGGCGAGACGCCCAACGGCACGGCCATCCGCATCTTCACCGGCGCGGCGGTTCCGCCCGGCTATGACCGGGTCGTCATGCAGGAACATGTCACGCGCGACGGCGACCGGATCACCGTGGCGGAAAGCAGCGGGAACCTGAATATCCGCCTGAAGGGCAATGATTTCGCCGATGGTGCCGAATTCCTGCCCGCGCGCGCGCTGCGCTCCTCGGACCTGGGGCTGATCGCTGCAATGAACGTTCCGCGCATCACCGTGGCCCGGCGTCCCCGCGTGGTGGTGCTGGCCGGGGGGGACGAACTTGTGCCACCCGGCGGCCATCCGGGCGCGGGGCAGATCATCAGCTCAAACGACATCGCCATTGCGGCGCTCGCGCGCGAAGCGGGGGCCGAGGCTGCGATCCTGCCTCTTGCCCGCGACACCGAGGAAAGCCTGCGCGCCCGCTTTGCCGAGGCCGAGGGCGCGGACCTGATCGTGACGATCGGCGGCGCATCGGTGGGGGATCACGACCTGATTGCCAAGGTTTCGGGCGATCTGGGGATGGAGCGTTCCTTCTACAAGCTTGCCATGCGGCCCGGCAAACCGCTGATGGCCGGGCGGATGGGACAGACGGCGATGCTTGGACTGCCGGGAAACCCGGTCTCGGCCATCGTCTGCGGAAAGCTTTTCATGCAACCGCTGATCCGCGCGATGCAGGGCCTGCCCCCCGGTGACGAGCCCGAACGCGCGGTGCTGGCCCGCGACCTGCCGCCCGAAGGCGACCGCCAGCATTACCAGCGCGCGCGCCTTGAAAAGGGCGCCGGACTGGAGGTGATCGACCCGTTCACCGATCAGGACAGCGCGCGGCAATGGATATTGGCCGAAGCCGACGCGCTTCTGGTCCGCCCCGCCCGCGACCCTGCCCGCAAGGCGGGCGAACAGGTCGACTTCGTCCGGCTCTGACCGGATTAAGCCAATCTTTACCCGAATCGGCTTAGTGATTGACGCAAGGTGTTGATCGTTCTAGAACATTCAAGGAACATCATGTCAGTCGCGGCAGAGCAGGAAAAGACGATGCTGACCAGAAAGCAAATCCAGCTGCTTGAATTCATTCAGGCACGCATGGCCCGCGACGGGGTTCCCCCCTCGTTCGACGAAATGAAGACAGCATTGGACCTGCGTTCGAAGTCGGGGATCCATCGTTTGGTGACCGCGCTTGAGGAAAGGGGCTTCATCCGCCGCCTGCCGCATCGTGCCCGCGCGCTGGAAATCGTCCGACTGCCCGACACGCTGAGCAAGGGCTCGGGCTTCCAGCCGCGCGTCGTCACCGGCAACGCGCCCGAACGCCCCGCCCCGCAACCGCGCGCCGCGCTGGAGATTTCGGTCTCGGCGATCGAACTTCCTGTCATGGGCCGCATCGCCGCCGGCGTCCCGATCGAGGCGATTTCGGAAGTCTCGCACCATATCGCCGTGCCAAGCACCATGCTGACGGCGCAGGACCACCACTATGCGCTGGAGGTCAGGGGCGACTCGATGATCGAGGCGGGGATCAACGATGGCGACGTCGTGGTGATCCGCGAACAGGACACGGCGGATAATGGCGATATCGTCGTCGCGCTGGTCGAGGGATTCGAAGCGACGCTGAAACGCTATCGCCGCAAGGGCGGGATGATCGCGCTGGAGGCTGCGAACCCCGCCTATGAAACCCGCGTCCTTCCAGAAGAAAAGGTCCGCGTGCAGGGCCGGCTGGTCGGGTTGATCCGCAGCTACTGACCGCCGCACCCGCCCCCGCGGCGGGTGATCACATTGGCAGGTCAGGGGGTCGAGCAGCGTTGCGGCTGGAACGCGGCTGGGATAACCATATGCGCGAAACTTCAAGGCCAAGGATCCTCAATGCCTGCTCTTGCGCTCCGCATCATCGCTCTTGTCATGGCATTCGCCCTGCCCGCGCAGGCCTTCGACACAAACGCCCGCGCGGCATGGGTCTATGACGTCTCCACCGGCACCGTGCTGATGGAGAAGAACGCGGACGAGCCGATGCCACCCGCCTCGATGTCGAAGCTGATGACGCTCAACATGCTGTTCGAGGCGCTTCACGACGGCCGGGTGACGATGGACACGACGTTCCCCGTCTCGACCAAGGCCTGGCAGATGGGAGGCTCGAAAATGTTCGTCGAGCCCGCGGACCGTCCCACGGTGGAAGAGCTGATCCACGGCATCATCATCAACTCGGGCAACGATGCCTGCGTGGTCGTCGCCGAAGGGCTTGCGGGCACCGAAGAGGCTTTTGCCCGTTCGATGAACGAACGCGCCAAGCAGATTGGCATGAACAATTCGCATTTCGCGAATGCCTCGGGCTGGCCGAACCCGGACCACCGCATGTCGATGCACGATCTGGGCATCCTGGCCAACCGGATGATCACCAAGTTCCCGGATCTGTACAAGAATTTCGGCCTGCGCGAATACAACTACAAGGGTCGCGTGCCCTCGAACGCCAACAACCGGAACCCGCTTCTGCATCTGGGTGGCGGCGACTGGAAAGCCGACGGGCTGAAGACCGGCCACACGCAAGAGGCGGGCTATGGTCTGGTCGGCTCGGCCGTTCAGGGTGATCGTCGCATCATCTTCGTCGTCACCGGCCTTCCCAGCGAACGCGCCCGTGCAGAAGAGTCCGAGCGGATCGTTAACTGGGCCTATCGCCAGTTCACCATGCGCACCATCGTCCCCAAGGGTGAGATCGTCGCCCAGGCCCCGGTCTGGCTGGGCGACCAGGGCAAGGTCGGCCTGACCACCGAGGATGGCGTCAAGGTTCTGCTTCCCGCAGGCGCACAATCCGGCGTCACTGCCGAGGCCGTTTTCAACGGCCCGATCGAAGCGCCGATCACCATGGGCGACAAGCTGGGTGACCTGATCGTCAACATCCCCGGCGCGGGCCAGTCCCGCCTGCCCCTGATCGCCGCCAGCGATGTCGGTCGTGCGGGTGTCTTCGGACGCCTGCAGAACGCCGCCGAACGTCTGGGCCAGCGCGCGCTCCAGGCGGCCAGCAACTGACCCGCGGGCCGATGTTCATCAGCTTCGAGGGGATCGACGGCTCCGGCAAATCGACCCAGGCCCGCCGCCTGGCGCAAAGCCTGCGCGAAGGTGGTGCCGAAGTCGTGCTGACCCGGGAACCGGGCGGCAGCCCTGGCGCCGAAGAGATCCGCAAGTTGCTGGTCGAAGGCGGCGGGGAACGCTGGTCCCCCGAAACCGAGCTTCTGCTGTTTACCGCCGCTCGACGCGATCATGTGGAGCGTCTGATCCGTCCCGCACTTGCGCGCAAGGCGACGGTCATCACCGATCGCTTCGCCGATTCCTCTCGGGTCTATCAAGGCTTGGCGCGGGCCGAAAACCGCCTGCTGGTAGAAGACCTGCACAGGCTGGTCATCGGCATAGAACCGGACCTGACCTTTGTAATCGACATCGCGCCCGATATCTCGCTGGCGCGCGGCACCCTGCGCGGCGGGGCCGAGGATCGCTTCGAAAGCCTGGGGCTGGAGTTTCAGCAGCGCCTGCGCCGCGGGTTCCTTGATCTCGCCGCCGAACTGCCCGACCGCCTGCGCATCATCGACGGCAGCGGGACCGAGGACGAGGTCGCGGCCCGCGTCCTTGCCGCCCTGCCGTGACGGCGGAGAGCCCCCTGCCCGAACCGGACCGCGTGCCCGGCGTGCCCCATCCCCGCGAAAGCACGCGCGTTCTGGGGCAGGACGCTGCGATTTCCGACTTTCTGGGCGCGGCGCAATCGGGACGCATGCACCACGCCTGGCTGCTGACCGGACCACGCGGCACGGGCAAGGCCACGCTTGCCTGGACTATGGCGAAATGGCTGCTTGCCGGGGGTGCGCCCGACCGGATTGAAATCGATCCCGCGCAACCCGTCATCCGCCGCGTCCTTGCGCTGTCAGAACCTCGGCTGATGTTGCTTCGTCGCCCGGTGGACGAGAAAAGCGGTCGCCTCAGGGCGGAAATCACGGTGGACGAAGTCCGGAGACTGCAATCCTTCCTGCACATGTCCGCAGCCGAAGGCGGGCACCGCGTCGCCATCATCGACGCTGCGGACGAGATGAACACGGCTGCCGCCAATGCGCTGCTGAAGCAGCTTGAGGAACCGCCGCGCGACACGACCCTGATCCTGGTCGCCCATCAGCCTGGCCGATTGCTGCCGACCATCCGCTCTCGCTGCCGCGAATTGCGGCTGCATCCGCTGCCGGCCGAGGCGATGTCGCAGATTCTGGACGATCTTGCGGTCGAAGGCGATGCGGCCGGGCTTTCCGCCCTTGCCGGTGGCTCGGTGGGCGAGGCGGTCCGCCTTGCCGCGCAGGACGGGCTTGCCGTCTATGCTGCGATCGTCGCGCTGTTTGCAGACTACCCGCGCATGGACCGGCGTGCCGCCGCAAGCCTTGCCGATCTGGCGGCGGGCCGCCCCGGCGCGGATGGCGATCCCTTCGACCTGGTCGTCACGCTGCTGGACCGTTTCCTGACTCGGGCGGCGCGCAGCGGCCTGCTGGGCGCCCCCCTGCCTGAAGCAGCCATGGGCGAAGCCGAGGTGCTGGGCAGGATTTCGCCCGATCAGCGGGCAGCACAGCTTTGGGCCTCGGCCCAAGCCGAGCTTTCGGCAAGGGCCCGCGCCGGGCGGGCCGTCAACCTTGACCCTTCCGCCCTGGTCATGGATATGCTGATCGGGCTTGCAAATCAGCCCGCTGTATAAGGCCCGCCATTGCGGGAAATTGCCAAGATGTCCGACACCCTTGCCCTTCCCGAACTGGTCGACAGCCATTTCCACCTGGATTTTCCCGATTTCGCGGGGGAAGAGGACCAGCTGATCGCCCGCGCCAAGGCCGCCGGCGTCCGCCGCATGGTCACGATCTGCACTCGCCTTCGCAATGAGCCGAATGTCCGCGCACTGGCCGAGACGCATGATGGTCTGTTCTACGCTGCCGGCACCCATCCGATGTATGCGGCCGACGAGCCGCTTGTCGCGGTCGAGGAGCTGGTGCTGCTGTCCCGGCATCCGAAATTCGTGGCCTTCGGGGAAACCGGGCTCGACTATCACTACACCGCAGAAAGCGCGATCATCCAGGCTGAGAGCCTGCGCATCCATATCGAGGCCGCGCGCCGGACGGGCCTGCCCCTGATCATCCATTCCCGCGACGCGGACGAGGATATGGCCCGCATCCTGACCGAAGAGCATCGCGTCGGCGCCTTCGACTGCGTGATGCACTGCTATACCAGCGGTCCGGAACTGGCGCGCACTGCCATCGATCTGGGGTTCTATCTGTCCATGTCGGGGATTGCCGCCTTCCCGCGCTCGACCGAGATCCGCGAGATCTTTGCAGCGGCACCGCACGATCGCATTCTAGTGGAAACCGACGCCCCCTATCTTGCGCCGCCGCCCTATCGCGGCAAGCGCAATGAACCCGCCTTCGTCGTCCATACTGCTCGGATCGGCGCGCAGACCCTGGGCATGACCGAGGCGGAATTCGCAGCCCTGACCACATCGAACTTCGACCGGCTGTTCACGAAGGCGGCGGCATGATCCGCGCCACCATTCTCGGCTGCGGCTCTTCGGGCGGCGTGCCGCGACTGGGCGACCGTTGGGGCGAATGCAATCCAGCCAACCCGCGCAACCGCAGGCGGCGCTGTTCGTTGCTGGTCGAGCGCGAAGGACCGGAAGGCAGCACCCGTGTGCTGATCGATACCGGGCCGGACCTTGTGCCGCAATTGCTGGACGCAGGGATCGGGGATCTGGACGGAGTCGTCTATACCCATGCCCATGCCGACCATATCCACGGCATCGACGACCTGCGACAGATCGTCTTCAATACCGGCAGCCGGATGCCGGTCTATGCCGATGCCACGACCGCAGCCGCGCTGATGACGCGCTTCGGCTATATCTTCGAGACGCCGCCGGGATCGTCCTATCCCCCGGTCTGCGGCATGAACCTGATCGACGGCTCCTTCGAGATCGAGGGTTCGGGCGGTATCATCGCGCTGACCCCGTTCGAGGTCGACCATGGCGACAGCACCGCGCTTGGGTTTCGCATCGCCTCCGAGGGTGGGGGACTGGTCTATCTGCCCGACGTGCTGAGCATCCCAGCCGTCGCATGGCCGGTGATAGAGGGCGCGCAGACCTTCATCTGCGACGGCCTGCGCCGTCACCCCCATCCCAGCCATGCGCATCTGGACCTTGCGCTGGAATGGATCGCCCGGTCGGGATGCGCGCAGGGCATCATCACCAACATGCATATCGATCTGGATTACGACGACGTCATGGCCGAGACGCCGGACAATGTCATTCCCGCCCATGACGGACTTGTTCTGAACCTGACATGACCATTCTTTTCGACGTCATCCTGCCAGTCTTCATCGTCATCGGATTCGGCTATCTGGTCGCCTGGCGAAAGATGTTCACCGAGGTCGCCGTCGACGGGCTGATGCGGTTTGCCCAGAACTTCGCGGTACCGGTGCTGCTGTTCACCAATGTCGCGCGCCTCGACATGTCGCGGGACATGAATATCGGCATGTGGGTCGCCTTCTATGCGGGGGCGTTTCTGTCCTATTTCGTCGGCTGGGGGCTGGCCCGCACCTGGTTGAAGCGCAGCCCCGAGGATGCCGTCGCCATCGGCTTCTGCTGCCTGTTCTCGAACTCGCTGCTGCTGGGCATCCCGATCATGGAGCGCGCCTATGGGCATGAGGCGCTGGCAGGGAACGTCGCCATCATCGCGATCCACTCGCCGCTGCTTTACACCTTCGGCATCACCATGATGGAGGTGACACGCGCGCGCGGCAAAAGCCTGGCCATCGGCCAGATCGCGATGCGCGCGCTGTCGGGCGTCCTGCACACGCCGCTGATCCTGGGCATCCTGTCAGGCGCGGTCATGAATGTGCTGACCAGCGCCGGACTGGTCATGCCGGAGGGGTTCTGGGCAGCGGCCGACATGATGGCCCGTGCCGCCCTGCCCGCGGCACTTTTCGGGCTTGGCGGCGTCCTGTACCGCTATCGCCCCGAGGGGGACAGCACCGCCATCGCGGTCTGCTGCATCTGTTCGCTGGTGATCCACCCGGTCACCACCTATGGGCTGGGAATGCTGTTCAAGCTGCCGACCGAAGCGATGCGATCCGCCGTCATCACCGCCAGCATGGCCCCCGGCGTCAACGCCTATCTGTTCGCCGCGATCTACAACTCGGCAAAGCGGGTCGCGGCGTCGACCGTGCTGGTCTCGACCGCGCTGTCGATCCTGACGATCTGGTTCTGGCTGTCGATCCTGCCCTGAGGCGTGGACAGATGGCGGCCGGCATCTGCTGCATGCCGAGTGCGGGCCGCCTTCGGCGGGGGTATTTCGGAAACAGTGAAGTTGAAAACGCCGCCCATCAGGGCGGCGGGTTCAAGGTCGCAGGGGCGTGCGCAGTCTAGCTGGGTGTGACGCCGCGCAGGCGTTCCGAACGGCGGCGCAGCATTTCGACCGCGGTCAGCAGCGCGATCGAGAAGATCACCAACAGCGTCGCCACCGCCAGGATCGCGGGCGAGATCTGCTCGCGGATGCCGTTCCACATCTGGCGCGGAATGGTCTGCTGATCCGGCCCGGCAATGAACAGCACCGCCACCACCTCGTCGAACGAGGTGACAAAGGCGAAGAGCGCGCCCGAGATCACGCCCGGCAGGATCAGCGGCATGATGATGCGGAAGAAGGTCTTGCGCGGATTGGCGCCCAGGCTTGCCGCGGCCCGCGCCAGCGACTGGTCGAAGCCCACCAGCGTCGCCGTCACGGTAATGATGACGAAGGGAATGCCCAGTGTGGCATGGGCGAGGATCACACCCAGATAGGTTCCGGCCAGCCTCCCGCATTGCGGGTTCAGCCCAAGCCAGGTCAGCGGCTCGCACGGGTTCGAATAGAAGAAGAACATCCCCGTCGCGGTAATGATGATCGGAACGATCATGGGCGAGATAAGGATCGCCATGATCGCGCGGCGAAACGGCATCTCGGGGCGCGACAGGCCCAGCGCCGCCAGCGTTCCCAGAACCGTCGCGACGATCGTCGCGAAGAAGCCGATGATCAGAGAGCTTTTCGCCGCCTGCACCCATTTCGCGTTCTGCCAGGCATCCATCCACCAGGCCATGCCGCGTTCGGCATCGGGCTGCTGCATCCCGAAGGTCAGCAGGCTGTCATACCAGCGCATCGAGTAGCCGGCAGGGTCGAAGGACAGCATCTTGTCGGTGAAGGTGAAATAGGGCTCGGCGTTGAAGCTGAGCGGGATCACCACGACGATCGGGGCGATCAGGAAGAAGAAGATCGCCGCGCAGATCACCAGATAGGCATAGTGCCACACCCGCTCCAGCTTGGTCGCATAGGTTGGAAGCGCCATGATGATTACCCCAGCTTCAGGTTGTCGATGCCGACCAGGCGGTCATAGACCCAATACAGGATCAGCACCCCGCCCAGCAGCAGCGCGGCCAGCGCCGCAGCCATGGACCAGTTCAGCGTCTGCGTCATGTGCATCGCGATCAGGTTCGAGATCAGCTGCCCGGACGAGCCGCCGACCAATGCGGGCGTGATGTAATAGCCGACCGCAAGGATGAAGACGAGCAGTGCCCCTGCCCCCAGGCCCGGCAGCGTCTGCGGGAAATAGATTCGGCGGAAGGCCGTCCAGCTTGTCGCCCCCAAAGAGCGCGCGGCCCGCACATAGGATGGATTGATCGTCCGCATCACCGAGTAGAGCGGCAGGATCATGAAGGGCAGCAGGATATGCGTCATCGCGATGATGGTGCCGGTCTGGTTGTAGATCATCTGCAGCCTCTGGTTTTCCCCGATGATGCCGAGACCGACCAGGATGTCGTTGACCACGCCCTGCTGCTGCAGCAGCACCATCCACGCCGTGGTTCGCACCAGAAGCGACGTCCAGAATGGCAGCAAAACAAGGATCATCAGCAGGTTCGACTTTCGTGTCGGCAGCGTCGCCAGCAGATGCGCAATGGGGAATCCCAGCAGGAAGGTAGTCGCGGTGATGACCAGCGACAGCCAGAAGGTGCGCATGAACAGTTTCAGATAGATGCGCTGCTGTTCGGCCACCTGCACGATATTGCCGTTATCGTCCCGCGTCCGGTCAATCGCGGCAAGATAGAAGTTCGCCGTGTAAGCCGAGGATGCCTCGCGCATCACCGACCACAGGCGGGGATCGCCCCAGTCCTTGTCGATCCCCAGCATCGCGTCGCGATAAGGCGGCTCCAGCCCGTCGCGGACCTTGCGCCCGGCCGAGGTAAACAGCGAGCGCGTGCCCGGCATGTCGTAATTGACCCGGGTGCCGACGACGCCGATGGTCCGCGCCTTGGACGCGGCCTGGAGATCGGCGGCCAGCGCGCCCCAGGCCGCCTCGTCCGGCTCGGCGCCGCGGGGATGGTCGTGAAACCACGCCGTCAGCTGGGGCATGTTCGCCGAAAAGCCGTCATTCTTTACCGAACGCTGCAGCATCTGCCCGATCGGAAAGACAAATGTCACCAGGATGAACAGCAAAAGCGGCAGAACCAGCAGGAAGGCGCGACGTCGCGCGCGGCGCGAACTGCGCGCCAGCGCACGGGCCAGCGGTTGTCCGTCTGCGGTCCGCAATGTGCCACCTGCGTCAAGGCCGGTGGCCTCGGTCACGATGGCGGCGTGGGGGTCAAGGGCTTTTGCCATCTTGGTCCTTCAGCAGGGTCTTCGACAGGTCAGGGAAAGCCCGCCGCCCGACGAATCCGGGCGGCGGATGCGCACGATCAGCCGGCGGCCAGCCACGAGTTGAACCGCTCGGACAGTTCCGCCGAATGGTCGGCCCAGAATTCCGGGTCGTCCATCACCGCGGTCTCCATATGCTCGGGACTGGTCGGCATGTGCGGCGCCATTTCGGTCTTGCCGTCCTGATACATCCCGACCAGCGCAGCGGAGCTTTTCCGCGACGGACCATAGGCGATCCATTTCGCCTGATCGGCCAGTCGCTGGGTATCGGTGGCGAATTTCAGATATTCCATGGCCGCCTCGGGATTGGGCGAATCCTTGGGAATCGCGAACATGTCCATGTCCATGTACTGGCCATCCCAGATGATTTCGAAGGGCTTGCCCTCGGCCACCATCGCGTCGAAGAAGCGGCCGTTATAGCCCGTGGCCATGACCACCTCGCCATCGGCCAGCAGTTGCACCGGCTGGGCCCCTGCCTCCCACCAGACGACGTCCTTCTTGATGGTGTCCAGTTTCTTGAAGGCGCGGTCCACGCCTTCGGGGGTCGAAAGCGTCTCATAGATCTGGTCGGGCGCGACCCCATCGGCGATCAGCGCCAGATACAGCGTCCGTTTGGGGTTCTTGGGCAGGCCGCGCTTTCCGGGGAATTTCGTCGTGTCGAAGAAATCCGCCGCGGTCTTCGGCTTCTCGCCGGAAAACTTGGTCGTGTCGAAAGCGATGACCGTGCCCCAGAAGATGTTCGCGACAGCGCAATCCTGTAGCGCACCGGGGATGAAGTCATCGGCCGCCGAGGTGCCGTCTGGCGCGGCGGGCAGGCTTGCCGGGTCGATCTCGACCAGCGCGCCTTCGTCGCAAAGGCGGATGGCGTCCGAGACCTCGATGTCGAAGACGTCCCCGGTGATGTTCTTCGCCTCGACCTGCGCCTTCAGGGGCGTGGCCGGGTTGTCGGCGGCGATCATGTTGACCTTGATGCCGGTCTTTTCGGTAAAGGGCTTGTTATAGGCTTCGACCTGCGATTTCTCGTAGGCCCCGCCCCAGGACACCACGTTGACCTCTTGCGCCTGGGCGGCAAGGGCCAGGCTGCCAAGGGCCGATGTCAGAATCAGCACTTTCTTCATGTTTCGTTGAACTCCCTGTTTGGTGAATCCGGCTCTTTGGCCGTGATTTCTTGGCACCTCCCGGTGCAGGCAGATGCCGCGGCGGACGAGCCGCCGCGGCCAGAAACTCAGTTCGCGAGCCAGCTGTTGAAGCGCTCGTTCAGTTCGGCGTCATGATCGACCCAGAAATCCAGGTTCGAGGCCAGCGCCTGCTTCATGTTCTCGGCGAAGGTCGGAAGGTTCGGCCCCATCGGGACATCGCTGCCTTCGATATTGCCGACCAGCGCGGCGGCCGACTTGCGCGGCGGACCATAGCTGATGAACTCGGCTGCGCGGGCCTGCGGCTCGGGCGAGGTCGAGAAGGCGATGAATTCCTTGGCGGTTTCAAGATGCGGGGCACCCTTGGGCACAACCCAGCCTTCCATCTCATAGATCTGGCCATCCCAGACGATCTTGAACGGCTTGCCTTCGGCCTGGGCGGCACTGAAGATCCGGCCGTTGAAGGCGAAAGCCATGCTGACCTCGCCATCGGCCAGAAGCTGCGGCGGCTGTGCGCCGGCTTCCCACCAGATCACGTCCTTCTTGATCGTGTCGAGCTTCTTGAAGGCGCGGTCCACACCCTCGGGCGTGCCCAGCGTTTCATAGACCTTGTCGGGCGCGACGCCGTCGGCCATCAGGGCAAATTCCAGATTGAACTTGGCGCCCTTGCGCATGGTGCGCTTGCCGGGGAACTTCGCCGTGTCGAAGAAATCGGCCGGGCCGCTGGGCTTGGCATCGGCGAACTTGCTGTCGTCATAGGCCAGGATCATCGAATAGACATCGGTGCCGACGAAGCAGTCGGTCACAGCGCCGTCGATGAAATCATCCGTTGCGGCGGTTCCATCGGCAGCGGGCACAAGGATCGAGGCATCGATCTCTTCCAGCAGCCCCTCGTCGCACAGGCGCACCGCGTCCGCGTATTCGACCGAGGCGACGTCGGTGGTGACGTTTCCTGCCTCGACCTGCGCCTTCAGCGGCGTGGCCGGGTTGTCGGCATCCGCGATCGAGACCTTGATGCCGGTCTTTTCCTCGAAGGGCTTGGCATAGGCCTGGACGTGGCTG
Source organism: Paracoccus broussonetiae (assembly GCF_031854425.1). Taxonomy (NCBI): domain Bacteria; kingdom Pseudomonadati; phylum Pseudomonadota; class Alphaproteobacteria; order Rhodobacterales; family Paracoccaceae; genus Paracoccus; species Paracoccus broussonetiae. Next base: position 156,263 of record NZ_JAVRQI010000010.1, read on the forward strand.
TTGCCATAGGCGCCGCCCCAGCTGAGCAGGTTCACCTGTTTGTCCTGCGCCTGCGCGCTGGCGGCGATTGCCACCAGGGCCGAGGTCAGGATCAGCGTTCGTTTCATGGTAACTCCCTCATGTTGGATTCTTGTCCTTGCAACTCACACCGGGTCCAGCGCGCGCGCATCCTCGGGATGCCAGCCGATACGGATCGTTTCACCCGGCGTCAGCTTCACCTGCCCCAGCGTGTTGCGGTATTTCATCACGAAATCATCCTGTCCGGCGACCTTCAGCCGCGCCCGCAGGATGTCGCCCATGTAGACGACATCGCGCACCTGAGCCTCCAGCGTGTGCGCCCCCGCGGGCATCAGATCCGGTTTGAACTCGACCCGCTCGGGCCGGATCGAGACGGTGGTGTTCTGCCCGGTCTCGCGGATATTGACCGCCGTCGCGTCGATCAGATCGCCGTTGCCCAGCCGCACCAGCGCCTTGTCGCCATGCAACTGTTCGATGGTGCCGCGTATCGCGTTGTTTTCGCCGATAAAGCCGGCGACGAAGCTGTTCTCGGGCTGTTCGTAAAGCACCGGTGGCGGGGCAAGCTGCTGGATGCGCCCATCGTTGAAGACGGCGATGCGGTCGGACATCGTCAGCGCCTCGCCTTGGTCATGGGTCACATAGACGACGGTGATGCCCAGACGGTCGTGCAGGGCCTTGATCTCGAACTGCATGTGCTCGCGCAGCTGCTTGTCCAGCGCGCCCAGCGGTTCATCCATCAGCACCAGTTCGGGGTCGAAGACCAGGGCGCGCGCCAATGCGATCCGCTGCTGCTGGCCGCCGGAAAGCTGGGCCGGACGCCGATTCACGAATTTCGCCATCTGCACCATGTCGAGCGCCCGGGTCACACGGCTGGTGCGCTCGGCCGCGCTCATCCCCCGCACCTCCAGCGGAAAGGACAGGTTTTCGCCCACGGTCATGTGCGGGAACAGCGCATAGCTTTGGAAAACCATGCCGATCCCCCGTTTGTGGGGCGGCACGTCGTTGATATTGCGCCCGTTCAGGCGGATTTCGCCATGGGTCGCGGTCTCGAACCCGGCCAGCATCATCAGGCAGGTGGTCTTGCCCGAACCTGACGGGCCCAGCATCGTCAGGAATTCCCCCTTGCCGATGTTCAGGTTCAGGTCCTTCACGACCAGGGTCTGACCGTCGTAGCTTTTCTGCACGTGGTCAAAGACGACGAACGCGTCGTTTGCGGCTGAGACTGCCAATGCGGGACTCCCTGTTTCTGTCGTTCTTGTTTCCGCATATTGAGCCTAAGCGCCGCCCCCATGCCATTGCAACTGGCATATGTGGCTCGCGTCGGGCTGGGAGAGCATATCGCAAAACCTGGTAGCAGACCGGCTTTTCAGCGCCCGTTCAGGCGGCTTGCGGCAGGAAGTCCGGGTAAACCACGCGCATTCTTCAGGGATTCATCGTATTGGGCGCGCCGACGGCGACAAGGCAGGCTGCCCAAGATGCAGGCACCGTGTCCGCACGCATCAAGGCCAGACCCATCGCGACCCAGGACATGGCGCAATCATGCAGGAAGACTGTCGTAAAGCCGCGATGCCGCGGGCGCCGAGCGGGAAAAATCGACCGCAGGTTCAAGCCATGGAACGGATGTCAGGGCCCAAAAACAACGAAGCGCCGGCAGAGCCGACGCTTTTCGCCATTAGGCTAGTTGGTGCGGTCGAGAAGACTCGAACTTCCACTCCGGTTAAGGAACAGCGACCTCAACGCTGCGCGTCTACCAATTCCGCCACGACCGCATCCTCGTAGCAAGCGCCTATTAGACGGTTGCGCGGCGGATGAAAAGGGCCTTTTTCACCCGTCGCGCAGTTCTTTTCACTCGGCCGCGACAGCCGCCTGGGGAAGGTAATTCAGGATCGGGGCAAGCCAGCGTTCAGCCTCGGTCACGGTCATTCCCTTGCGCGCGGCATAATCGAGAACCTGATCGTGCTCGACCTTGGCGACGCCGAAATAATAGGCGTCGGGGTGGCCGATATACAGGCCCGAGACCGAGGCTCCCGGCCACATTGCCATCGATTCGGTCAGTTCGACCCCGGTCGCCGCCGTCGCGTCCAGCAGGCGGAACAGCGTCGTCTTTTCGGTATGGTCGGGCTGGGCCGGATAGCCGGGCGCGGGGCGGATGCCGGGATAGGGTTCGCCGATCAACTCCTCGGGCGAGAAGCTTTCCGTCGAATAGCCCCAATACTGCTTGCGCACGCGTTCATGCATCATCTCGGCCAGCGCCTCGGCAAAGCGGTCGGCCAGCGCCTGCACCAGAATCGCCGAGAAGTCGTCATGCGCAGCCTTGAAACGGTCGGCGATCACCTGCTCCTCGCCCCCCGCCGTCACGACGAAGCCGCCGACATAGTCGCGCGCGCCCACCGGGGCGACGAAATCGGACATCGCGACATTCGGGCGACCGTCGCGCTTGGTGACCTGCTGGCGCAGGGTGTGCAGCGTCGCCAGTTCATGTTCGCGATCTTCGCCCGTGAACAGGCGGATATCGTCGCCGACCTGGTTCGCGGGCCAGAAGCCGATGACGGCGCGCGGCTTGAACCACGCCTCATCGATGATGCGCTTCAGCATCTCTTGCGCATCCGCGAAAAGCTGGCGGGCGACCTGGCCCTGCTTTTCGTCGTCGAGAATGCGCGGATAGACTCCCTTCAGCTCCCATGTCTGGAAGAAAGGGGTCCAGTCGATATAGCGCGCAATCTCGGCCAGGTCGAAATCGTCGATCACCCTGGCGCCAAGAAACTCGGGCGATTTGGCCTCGAACCCGGTCCAGTCGATCTTGACGGCATTGTCGCGGGCCGAGGCCAGCGGCAGGCGCTTCTTCTCGGCCTCGGCACGGGCGTGCTTGTTCGCCACGTCGATATATTCGGCGCGCACATTCTCGACATAGGCCGATTTCTGGCCCGACAGCAGGTTGCCCACCACGCCCACGGCGCGGCTGGCATCGGTCACATAGACGGTCTGCCCCTTGGCATACCGGGGGTTGATCTTGACCGCAGTATGGACGCGGCTGGTCGTCGCCCCGCCGATCAGCAGCGGAATGTCGAAACCCTCGCGCTCCATCTCACTGGCGACATGCACCATCTCGTCCAGCGAGGGCGTGATCAGGCCCGAAAGCCCGATGATGTCGACCTTCTCGGCCTTGGCGACCTCAAGGATCTTGGTCGCCGGGACCATGACGCCAAGGTCGATGATTTCATAGTTGTTGCAAGCCAGGACGACGCCGACGATGTTCTTGCCGATGTCATGGACGTCGCCCTTGACCGTCGCCATCAGCACCTTGCCCGCGCTCGAGGACGCGCCGCTGCCGGCCTTTTCCTCTTCCATATAGGGCAGCAGATGCGCCACGGCCTGTTTCATCACGCGGGCGGATTTCACCACCTGCGGCAGGAACATCTTGCCCGCGCCAAACAGGTCGCCGACGACATTCATGCCATCCATCAGCGGGCCTTCGATGACATGCAGCGGACGTTCGGCGGCAAGGCGCGCCTCTTCGGTGTCCTCGTCGATATATTCGGTGATGCCGTTGACCAGCGCATGCTCCAGACGCTTGTTCACCGGCCAGGTCCGCCAGGTCAGATCCTTTTCGCGGGCCTTTGCGCCGCCCTCGCCACGGAAGCGCTCGGCGATCTCCAGCATGTTCTCGGTCGCGGTGCCGCCCTTGGCGGGCTTGCGGTTCAGGACCACATCCTCGCAGGCTTCGCGCAGATCCGCGTCGATCTGGTCATAGACGGCCAATTGGCCCGCATTGACGATGCCCATGTCCATGCCCGCCTGAATGGCGTGATACAGGAACACGGCATGCATCGCCTCGCGCACGGGTTCGTTGCCGCGGAAGCTGAAGGACAGGTTCGAGACCCCGCCCGAGATATGAACATGCGGAAGCGATTGCGTGATCCGCCGCGTCGCGCCGATGAAATCCATGCCATAGTTGTCATGCTCTTCGATGCCGGTGGCCACGGCGAAGATGTTCGGGTCGAAGATGATGTCCTCGGGCGGGAAGCCCACGGTGTTGACCAGCAGATCATAGGCGCGGGCGCAGATTTCGACCTTGCGGTTCTCGGTATCCGCCTGCCCCGTCTCGTCAAACGCCATGACCACGACCGCCGCGCCATAACGTCGGCACAGCGTGGCGTGATGCAGGAACTGCTCCTCGCCCTCTTTCAGGCTGATCGAGTTCACGACCGGCTTGCCCTGGACGCATTTCAGCCCGGCCTCGATCACCTCCCATTTCGAGCTGTCGATCATCACCGGGACGCGGGCGATATCAGGCTCGGCCGCGATCAGGTTCAGATAGTCGATCATCACCTGCTTCGAATCGATCAGGCCCTCGTCCATGTTCACGTCGATGATCTGGGCGCCGTTCTCGACCTGGTCGCGGGCCACGTCCAGCGCCGGCGCATAGTCGCCGTTGGTGATCAGCTTGCGGAAACGGGCCGAGCCGGTGACGTTCGTGCGCTCGCCCACGTTGACGAAGGGGATGTCGTCGGTCTTGACGAAAGGCTCCAGCCCCGACAGGCGCAGGCGCGGCTCGATCTCGGGCAGGACGCGCGGCGGGATGTCGGCGACGGCACGGGCGATGGCCGCGATATGTTCCGGGGTCGAGCCGCAGCAGCCGCCGACGATGTTGACCAGCCCCTCGCGCGCAAATTCGGCGACCTGACGGGCCATGTCATCGGGCGTTTCGTCGTACTGGCCCATCTCATTCGGAAGTCCGGCATTGGGATAGGCGCAGATCAGCGTATCGGCCACGCCCGACAGCTCGGCCAGGTGCGGGCGCATGGCTTCGGCGCCAAGGGCGCAGTTCAGCCCGATGGTCAGGGGGGCGGCATGGCGCAGCGAATACCAGAAGGCGGTCGGGGTCTGGCCCGAAAGCGTCCGCCCCGACAGGTCGGTGATCGTGCCGGAAATCATCACGGGCAGGCGCAGGCCCTTTTCCTCGAACACTTCCTCGGCCGCAAAGACCGCAGCCTTGGCGTTCAGCGTGTCGAAGATTGTCTCGATCAGGATCAGGTCCGCGCCGCCATCGATCAGTCCACGGATCTGATCGGCATAGGCGATGCGCAGGTCGTCGAAGGTGACGGCGCGATAACCCGGATTGTTCACATCCGGGCTGATCGAGGCGGTGCGGTTGGTGGGCCCAAGCGCCCCCGCGACCCAGCGCGGGCGGCCGTCCTCGGCCGTGGCGCGGTCCAGCGCCTTGCGCACCAGACGCGCGCCGTGGAAGTTCAGGTCATAGACCGCACCCTGCATCCCGTAATCGGCCTGCGCGATGGTGGTCGAGGAAAACGTGTTCGTCTCGACGATATCCGCGCCCGCCTTGGCATAGCGGTAATGGATCTCCTCGATCGCGTCGGGCTGGGTCAGGATCAGAAGGTCGTTGTTGCCCTTTTGCGGATGCTCGCCCAATGCCGGCGGGTGACAGCCGCAAGCGCAGGCCCCGCCATGGCCCAGAAAATCGCCCTCGCCAAATCCCAGTTGCTGGATCTGGGTCCCCATCGCCCCGTCAAGGACCAGGATGCGGTCGCGGGCGGCGGCGCGCAGGGCTTCGAAAACGGGCGATTGGGGCAGGGTCATGGCGGATTCCGGGCGTTGTGAGGCCGTCTGTATAGACGCAACAGGTGATTTAGTGAAATTCATCATCCGCACAATGATCATGCGCGAAATTCATCATCCGCCCGCCCACTTGCAGCGCGGCGGGAATCCCGCCAAATGACGGGCATGACCGAATGGATCACCGCCCCCGGACTTACCCCCTATCAGGATGCCGTCGCCTTCATGGAGGCGCGTGCCGCGCAGATCCATGCCGGCGAGGCCGACGAGCTGATCTGGCTGGTCGAGCATCCGCCACTTTACACGGCCGGCACCAGCGCCAAGTCGCAAGACCTGCTGGACGCGCGCTTTCCGGTTTTCGACGCCGGGCGCGGCGGGCAATATACCTATCACGGGCCCGGGCAGCGCGTGATCTATGTGATGCTGGACCTGAACCGGCGCGGCCGCGACATCCGCAACTTTGTCGCCGCGTTGGAGGGCTGGGTCATCGACGCGCTGGCGGAATTCAATCTGCGCGGCGAAATCCGGGACGGACGCGTCGGCGTCTGGATCGCCCGCCCCGACAAGACCCCGCTGCCCGACGGCTCGATGCGCGAGGACAAGATCGCCGCGATCGGGGTCAAGCTGCGCAAATGGGTCAGCTTCCATGGCATCTCGATCAATGTCGAACCCGATCTTGGCCATTACGCCGGCATCGTGCCCTGCGGCATTTCCGGCCACGGCGTGACCAGTCTTGTCGATCTGGGTCACCCGGTCGGGCTGGAGGATCTGGACGTTGCGCTGAAGCGCACTTTCGAAGGGCGATTCCCCGCGATATCCGGCTGATCTTCGCGCGATTTTCGCCGCCAGGCATATTCATCCTTGCGCAATGTGCGACCTTTTGCCCGTATCCAGTGGTTGCGGCCCCATGTTAGCCATGTGGGTCAGGGAGGGGAGAGGTCCCATCCGTCTCTGGAAAACGACCTATGAGGAAATGCCCATGAAGATCGCCATTCACGCCACGATCGCGGCCATGCTGCTTGCCATGCCTGCCGTGGCCCAGGACGCCGCCAATGGCGAAAAGGAATTCAAGAAGTGCAAGGCCTGCCACATGATCCAGTCCCCCGACGGGACGGATGTGGTCAAGGGTGGCAAGACCGGCCCCAACCTCTATGGCGTCGTCGGGCGCAAGGCGGGAACGCTGGAAGGCTTCAAGTATTCCGACGCGCTGGTGAAGCTGGGTGAAGCCGGCGAGGTCTGGACGACCGAGGATCTTGCCTCTTACGTCACCGATCCGAACAAGTATGTCGAGGAAAAGGTCGGCGACAAATCGTTGAAGACCAAGATGACGTTCAAGCTGGCCAAGAACCAGGCTGACGTGATTGCATTCCTTGCGCAGCACTCGCCCGAAGCGGGCGGCACCGCCACCACGGATGCGGCGGCCGCCCCGGCGGCGGCGCCCGCCGCGAACTGATCCTGCGACCTGTCGCTGCGGTGCAACAGCACCATCACAAGCGACGCCCCGCTAGCTCGCGGCGGCCCGTATCCGGTGCCGCCGCGATTGCCGGTCGCAAGATTGTGTTCTAGAACTTGAGCCGATTCCGTCGGCCCGAACGGCCGGCCCCGCGCATGTTTAGGGAGTTCAGCATGGCAGACGCAGCCGTTCACGGCCACGGAGACCATCATGACACCCGCGGTTTCTTCACCCGCTGGTTCATGTCAACAAACCACAAGGATATTGGTATCCTGTACCTGTTCACGGCTGGCGTTGTCGGCCTGATCTCGGTTGCGTTCACCGTCTATATGCGGATGGAGCTGCAGCATCCGGGTGTGCAGTACATGTGCCTTGAAGGGGCGCGGTTCATCTCGGATGCCTCGGCGGAATGTACGCCGAACGGCCATCTGTGGAACGTGCTGATCACCTATCACGGCGTCCTGATGATGTTCTTCGTGGTGATTCCGGCGCTGTTCGGCGGCTTCGGCAACTATTTCATGCCGCTGCATCTCGGTGCGCCGGACATGGCCTTCCCGCGCCTGAACAACCTCAGCTACTGGATGTATGTCTGTGGCGTCTGCCTGGGCATCGCCTCGATTCTTGCCCCCGGCGGCAGCGACCAGCCCGGCTCGGGCGTGGGTTGGGTGCTTTACCCGCCGCTTTCGACCAGCGAAGCCGGCTATTCGATGGACCTGGCGATCTTTGCCGTCCACGTCTCGGGCGCATCGTCGATCCTTGGCGCGATCAACATCATCACCACCTTCCTGAACATGCGCGCCCCCGGCATGACGCTGTTCAAGGTGCCGCTGTTCGCCTGGTCGGTCTTCATCACAGCCTGGCTGATCCTGCTGTCCCTGCCGGTTCTGGCGGGCGCGATCACCATGCTGCTGATGGACCGCAACTTCGGCACGCATTTCTTTGACCCGGCCGGCGGCGGCGACCCGGTGCTGTACCAGCACATCCTGTGGTTCTTCGGCCACCCCGAGGTTTACATCATCATTCTGCCGGGCTTCGGCATCATCAGCCACGTCATCTCGACCTTCGCGAAGAAGCCGATCTTCGGCTACCTGCCGATGGTGCTGGCGATGGCCGCGATCGGCATCCTGGGCTTCGTCGTCTGGGCGCACCACATGTACACGGCGGGCCTGTCGCTGACCCAGCAGAGCTATTTCATGCTGGCCACCATGACCATCGCCGTGCCCACGGGCATCAAGGTGTTCTCGTGGATCGCGACGATGTGGGGCGGCTCGATCGAGTTCAAGACGCCGATGCTTTGGGCCTTCGGCTTCCTGTTCCTGTTCACCGTCGGCGGCGTGACCGGCGTCGTGCTGAGCCAGGCGCCGCTGGACCGCGTCTATCACGACACCTATTACGTCGTGGCGCATTTCCACTATGTGATGTCGCTGGGTGCGGTCTATGCGATCTTCGCGGGCGTCTATTTCTGGATCGGCAAGATGTCGGGCCGGCAATATCCGGAATGGGCGGGCAAAGTTCACTTCTTTGCCATGTTCATCGGCTCGAACATGATCTTCTTCCCGCAGCACTTCCTGGGCCGTCAGGGCATGCCGCGCCGCTATATCGATTACCCGGTCGAGTTCGCCTATTGGAACAACATCTCGTCGATTGGCGCCTATATCTCGTTCGCTTCGTTCCTGTTCTTCATCGGGATCGTCTTCTACACGCTCTTCGCGGGCAAGAAGGTCGGTGTTCCGAACTACTGGAACGAGCACGCGGATACGCTGGAATGGACCCTGCCCTCGCCGCCGCCCGAACACACGTTCGAGACGCTGCCCAAGCGCGAGGACTGGGATCGCAGCCACGCGCATTGATCCTCAGGCCATGCCTTATGACTGGAAAGATACGGCCCCGGAGCAATCCGGGGCCGTTTCATATCGGCTCGAGGTCTGGCCACATCACTCGCTGCCCCGCCGGGGGTTCGTCTGGGTCATCGCCCTGACGGCGGCGGGGTTGGCGCTGCCGATGCTGTCGGTGATCGGCTCGGCCGTGTTGTGGGGCCTTCTGCCCTTTGCGCTGATCGCGATCTGGGGGCTGTGGCACGCGATCGAGCGCAGCTATCACACCGGCCCCCGGCTTGAAGTGCTGGAGCTGACGCGCAGCACGCTTGTCCTGACCCGCTCGGATCACGGCAAGCCGGATCGGGTCTGGCGGACCAATCCCTATTGGGTGCGTGCGGCGCTGCGCCAGGGTGGCCCGGTCGAGGATTACCTGGTCCTGACCGATGGCAAGCGCGAGATTGAACTGGGCGCCTACCTTTCCCCCGAGGAGCGGCGCGACCTGCACCTCGATCTGGATGCGCGGCTTGCGGCCCTGAGATAAAAAATGGGCCCGGCATGAACCGGGCCCAGTCGCGTCTCGGCAGGGGAGGGAATCAGCCGTCGACGCGGATTCTGGCGTTCTGGGGATCATAGGGACTGTCTTCAGTCACGACGGCATCCCATAGCTCGCGTTGCATGCGGACCTTGAGCCGTGTGCCCGGCTCGGCCAGGTCAGGGCGGACATAACCCATCCCAACGGACTTGCCGAAGGCCGCAGACCACCCGCCCGAGGTCAGGCGCCCGACCCGCGCACCGTCCAGGAACAGCCCTTCGCGGCCCCAGGGATCGGCATCGTCCGGCCCGTCGATCAGCAGTGTGACGCATTTCGAACGGATCCCCTTGTCAAGCATCGCCTGCTTGCCGCGGAAGTCCTTTTCAAGGTCGACGAAACGATCAAGCCCCGCTTCCAGCGGTGTCGCGTCGCGGCCCAACTCGGTCCCGAAGGCACGATAGGATTTCTCCTGCCGCAACCAGTTCTGGGCGCGTGCACCAACCAGCTTCAGCCCATGCTTCTCGCCGGCCCGGACCAGCTGGTCCCAAAGATAGCGGCCGAATTCGACCGGGTGATGCAACTCCCAGCCCAGCTCGCCCGTATAGGCGACCCGAATCGCGCGGACGGGACACATGCCAAGCTCGATATTGCGCATCGACAGCCAGGGAAAACGCTTGTTGCCCAGGACGGTCGCGGGATCAGCGTCCCGGACGATCTCGGCCAGGATGTCACGGGATTTCGGCCCCGCGATCGCAAAGACACCCCATTGCGTGGTGATGTCCTGCACAAGGATCTGGCCAAGCTCGGCGGTCTTGTCCTCGGCCAACTTTCGCAGATTGTCGCCGTCGTAATCCGCCCAAGCGCCGGCCGAAATCAGGTAATAGTCGTCCTCGGCCAGCCGGACGATGGTGTATTCCGTCCGGGTGGTGCCGGTCTCGGTCAGTGCATAGGTCAGGTTGATGCGCCCGACCTTCGGCAGCTTGTTGGTTGTCAGCCAGTCAAGGAAGGCCGTCGCACCCGCACCGCTGACGCGATGCTTGGCAAAGGCCGAGGCGTCGATCAGACCCGCGCTGTCACGGATCGCGCGCGCCTCGTCCGCGGCATATTGCCACCAGCCCCCACGGCGGAAACTGCGGCTGGCATGGTCGTCGAAACCGGCGGGAGCGTAATAGTTCGGGCGCTCCCAGCCGTTCACCTGCCCCATCTGGGCGCCAGCCGCGATCTGGCGGTCATAGGCAGGGGCGGTGCGCAGCGGACGCGCGGCTTCGCGCTCTTCATCGGGGTGGTGCAGGACGAAGACATGCTCATAGCTTTCCTCGTTCTTCTTTGCGGCATATTCGGTGGTCATCCAGCCCCCGAAGCGCCGAGGATCAAGGCTTGCCATGTCGATCTCGGCCTCACCCTCGATCATCATCTGGGCGAGGTAATGGCCGGTGCCGCCTGCGGCAGTGATCCCGAAGCTGAAGCCCTCGGCCAGCCACATGTTGCGCAGACCCGGCGCCGGACCGACCAGCGGGTTGCCGTCGGGCGTATAGCAGATCGGGCCGTTGAAATCGTCCTTGAGCCCCACCGTCTCGGAGGTCGGGATCCGGTAGATCATCGACATGTATTCTTCCTCGATCCGCTCCAGATCCAGCGGGAACAGATCGGCCCGGAAGCTGTCGGGAACGTCATACAGGAAGCGCGCGGGGGCATTGCGTTCATAGGGGCCAAGAATCCAGCCGCCGCGCTCCTCGCGCACATACCATTTCGCATCGGCATCGCGCAGGACCGGATGTTCGGGATTGCCTTCGGCCCGCCATTTGACCAACGCGGGATCCGGCTCGGTCACGATATACTGGTGCTCGACCGGAATGGCGGGGATCTTGATCCCCAGCAGCCGCGCCGTGCGCTGCGCGTGGTTTCCGGTAGCGGTCACGACATGTTCGGCATGGATCTGGAAGACCTCGCCCGAGGGCACCAGGTTGCCGCCCTTCTCGACCATGCGCTCGCAGGTGACGACCCATTCGTCGCCAGTCCAGAAATAGCCGTTCACCTGAATGCGACGCTCGATGTCGCAGCCGGCCATGCGCGCGCCCTTGGCCATCGCCTGGGTGACATCAGCCGGGTTGATATAGCCGTCGGTCGGATGGAACAGCGCGCCCTTGAGATCTTCGGTGCGGACCAGTGGCCAGCGTTCCTTAATCTGCGCGGGCGTCAGGAATTCATGCTCGACCCCCACGGTTTCGGCGGTCGCGGAATACAGCATGTATTCGTCCATCCGAGCGTCGGTTTGCGCCATGCGCAGGTTTCCGCAGCGGGTAAAGCCCGCGTTCAAACCCGTCTCGGCCTCCAGTCCGGCGTAAAGCCTGACCGAATAGTCATGGATGTGGCTGGTCGCGTAACCCATGTTGAACAACGGCAAAAGACCGGCGGCATGCCATGTGGACCCGGCCGTCAGCTCGTCGCGCTCGACCAGCAGGGTGTCCCAGCCGGCACGCGCCAGATGCAGCGCGATGCCGCAACCGACGGCCCCGCCTCCGACCACAAGGGCCTTCACATGGGTTTTCATGGCAAGCGACTCCTATATGCGCGAGCTGTCTCAGGGCGAGTTGTGGCAGAGCGTCAGTCGGCAAGCAGGTCGCCCGCGACATTTTCATGTCGAAAAACGACATGACGCATTTAGCCGATGAAAGCGACGCATCGGGTGCGGCGCCGCAAAGGGTCACAGCATCGAGGGGACGACCAGATCCGGCGGCCGATGGCCGTCCGCATAGGTCTTGATGTTGATGAGAACCTTTTCCCCCATCTCGATCCTGCCCTCGATCGTTGCCGAGCCCATATGCGGCAGCAGGACCACGTTGGGCAGCTCGCGCAGGCGGGGATTGATCTCGTGCCCGTGTTCAAAGACATCAAGGCCCGCGCCCGCGATCTCGCCTGCGCGCAGCATCCGGGTCAGGGCATTCTCGTCGATCACCTCGCCGCGCGAGGTGTTCACCACCACCGCAGTCGGCTTCATCAGCTTCAGGCGGCGCGCGTTCAGCAGGTGAAAGGTCGAGGGCGTATGCGGTGCGTTCACGCTGACGATGTCCATCCGCGCCAGCATCTGGTCCAGGCTTTCCCACCAGGTCGCCTCCAGCCCGGCCTCGACGTCGGGGCGCAAGCGGCGGCGGTTGTGATAGTGGATCTGCATCCCAAAAGCCCGGGCGCGGCGCGCGACCGCCTGCCCGATCCGGCCCATGCCCAGTATGCCAAGGCGCCGTCCCCCCAGACGGCCCCCAAGGTGCGAGGTCGGCGACCACCCCTGCCAGCGCCCGGCCTGCATCTCGGCCATGCCCTCTGGCAGGCGGCGCGTCACCGCAAGCATCAAGGCCAACGTCATGTCGGCCGTGTCCTCGGTCACGACGCCCGGCGTGTTCGAGACCAGGATGCCGCGCTGACGGGCCGACTGCACGTCAATGTGATCAAAGCCCGCGCCATAGTTCGCGATCAGCTTCAGCCGCTCACCAGCCTGGGCCAGCATGCTTGCATCGATCCTGTCGGTGACGGTCGGCACAAGCACGTCGCTGTCCTGCATGGCCGCAACCAGCGCTTCACGCGACATCCTCAGATCGTCGCTGCGCAGGACCACGTCGAACAGTTCCGACATCCGCGTCTCGACCGCCTCGGGCAGTCGCCGCGTTACCGTCACCCTCAGCCTGCCGCGTTGCATTTCCACTGCTGGCATGACGCTCCCTCCCCCCGTGTTGGCCGACCTCTCTTCCAAAAGTGGGCGGCCTTTGGCAAAGTGCCTGCGATGCGGGGCGGGCACAAGACCCCGGAAAAGCGGGACGGGCAGATGCGACTTGATGGGCTTAGGCTGTGTGCGGCGGCATTGGCCGCTGGAATGTTGATGGGCGGCGCAGCCTTGGCCCAATCCACCGATCCGGGCGAGAACCTGGATGCCAAGGAACTTCCCTCGGTCTCGGCGGATGCCGAGATCAGCCGGAACCCGGATGGAGAGACGGATCCCGGTCGCGGCCCCGTTACCAACCTGCCCCTGCCGCGCTATGTCAGCCTGAAGGGCAGCGAAGGTAATGCGCGGCGCGGACCCAGCCTGTCGCACCGGATCGATTGGGTCTTCCGCCATGCCGGGATGCCATTGCGCGTCGTCGCAGAATTCGGCCATTGGCGCCGGGTCGAGGATCAGGACGGCGCCGGGGGCTGGGTGCATTATTCGCTGCTGTCTGGCGTGCGCACCGCGATCGTGCGCAAGGACATGCTGGAGCTGCTCGCAAAGCCAGACGAACACAGCAATGTTGTCGCCCGCGCCGAGGCTGGCGCCATCGTCCGCCTGCATGAATGCAACATGGACTGGTGCCGCGTGTCAGGCGGAGGCGAAAAAGGCTGGGTGCCGAAATCCACGATCTGGGGCGTCGACCGCGACGAGATCAGGGAATAGCTGAAGGGTTTCGGGCCGCCCCGACGGGCGACCCGCTTCTGTGCGGGCCTGATCCAGCGTTACATGGCCTGTCCAACCAGCGAGCTGCTGCTGGCGGATGCCTTCATGCACTGGAAATAGGTCAGCGTGATCGAGTTCTCTTCGATCCTCAGCGTTCCATCCGGGCTCCGCTGCAGGTTGACGACCCGGTTCCCGGCGGCGGGCGAGCCTTCACAGGCCAGCGTCACGCGGGTTTGGTTGACCTGCTGCTCGGATGAGACAACCGTGCAGGTCGCGCTGGGGAAGATGAACTTGTTGCCGTCGATCACCAGGCTCTTGTCGCTGGTGGTGTCGCCGCAGTTCGAACGAAGCAGGTTGTAGGTGCCGTTCAGCGCGCTTGACTGCGCCATCGGGCCAGGGGTGTCCTGGGGCGTTACGGGGCCAGCCTGATCGCAGGCTGCGACCCCTGCCAGCACGACAACGGCGGCAAGGGCATAAAGTCTCTTCACAGTCATGTCCGGTTCTCCCGTTGAATCAGGAAGCAACGTCCAGAAGGTCGCGTCCTTTCAACAAAGCGTGAACCCCCGGTTTTCGTTCCCTGAATTTCAACCAAAGTTCGTCAGCGGGTGCAGAATCTCCCTTGGACAGGATCCACTGCTCCAGTTTCGCGGCGATTTCGGGGTCAAAGGCGTCGCCTTTTTCCATGAAAGCCTCGAACGCGTCGGCATCCATGACCTCGGACCACATATAGCTGTAATAGCCTGACGAGTATCCGTCGCCCGAGAAGACATGGGCGAAATGGGGCGTCGCGTGGCGCATCGGGATTGCAGACGGGGCCCCCAAACCGGCCAGGATCTCGGCCTGGCGCGCCATCGGATCTGTGGGTGGCTCGCCCCGGTGAAAGGCCAGGTCCACCAGCGCGCTTTCCAGGTATTCGACCGTGGCAAAGCCCTGATCGGCATTCCGCGCCGACAGGATGCGTTCGCGCAGCGCGGCGGGCATCGGCGCGCCGGTGATCGCGTGGCGGGCGTGGCGATCCAGCACCTCGGGCTGCTCCAGCCAATGTTCGAAAAGCTGGCTCGGCAGTTCCACGAAGTCGCGCGCCACCGACGTCCCCGAGATCGAGGGCCAGGACACGTCCGACAGGATATGGTGCAGCGCATGGCCGAATTCGTGGAACAGCGTATGCGCGTCATCCCAGCTGAGATAGGCGGGCGCACCCTTTTCCTCGGGCGGGGTGAAATTGCACACGTTGACAACGATGGGGCGTTCGCCCCCGCCGATCGCATGCTGCTGCTGCAGGGACGAACACCATGCCCCCGACCGCTTGCCGGGGCGCGCGAAGTAATCACCCAGGAAGACCGCCATGCGCTTGCCGTCGCGGGTGATTTCCCACGCCCGGGCATCCGGCGACCAAAGCGGGGCCTGAACCTCTCGCGCCTCCAACCGGAACAGGCGATGCGCGGTTTCAAAGACCGCGCCGATCATCGCATCCAGTGTCAGGTAAGGTTTGATCTCGGCCTCATCCAGGTCGTGTTCGGCCTTGCGGCGCCGTTCGGCGTAATAGCGCCAGTCCCAGGGTTCCAGTGCCCCATTGATGCCATCCTCGTTCAGCATCCGGCCCAGCTTGTCGGCATCGGCCTCGGCCCGAAGACGGGCAGCGGACCAGACTTGGGACAGCAGTGCCTCGACCGTTTCGGCGTTCCCGGCCATCTCGGGCTCCAGCTTGTAGCTGGCGAAATCCTGATAGCCGAGCAGGCGGGCGCGTTCATGGCGCAGTTTCAGGATTTCTGCGGCAATCGGGCGGTTGTCCGTGCTGGCCCCGCCTGCCCCGCTGCCATCGCCGCGCGCCGTCCAGGCCCGCCAGGCGGTTTCGCGCAGCGCGCGGTCCTGCGCATATTCCAGGAAGGGCACAATAAGCGACCGGCTGAGCGTGACGATCTGGCCCTCAAGCCCGCGTTCCCGCGCTGCCGCGCGCATCGACCTGACCAGCCAATCGGGCAGTCCCGCCAGCCCGGAATCGGGGATGGTCAGCGTGAAGTCGCGTTCATCGGTCAGCACGTTCTGCGCAAAATCGGTGGAAAGGACCGCCAGCCTTTCGCGGATCGCCGCCATGCGGGCGCGGGCATCCCCGGTCAGCCCTGCCCCGGCGCGACGCAGGCCGCGCAGGGTCAGTTCGGTCAGGCGCCGATCCTCGGGCGAAAGCTCGTCCCGGTCCTGCATGATCGCCTCGACCCGGTCGAACAGGCGCGGGTCCATGCTGACCTTGCTGCCATGCGCAGCCAGCCGGGGCGCGATCTGGCGCTGCAACTCTTCCCGAGCGGGATTTGAATCGACGCCCGCCAGGTTGAAGAAGATGGCACAAAGCCGGTTCAGCGGCTCTTCGGCCGTTTCAAGGGCCGCGACGGTGTTCTGGAAGCTGGGAGGGGCGGCATTGGCCGCGATCGATTCGACCGCCTCGCCAGCCAGCCGCAGGCAATCGTCGAAGGCCGGAGCAAAGTCCTCGTCCCGGATCAGGTCGAAACGCGGCAGGCCAAGCGGGCCGGTCCAGTGGGTCAGTTCGGGATTCATGCGCGCCTCCATTGCGGTCGGCGCGAGTCTTTCACCCTTGGGGGAAATGTCCAGAGCCGCAGACTGGGCAATCGGCGCGCCGCGCCAGCTTCACGACGCGGTTCTCGCCCCAAAGGCCATCGAAGATCATCATCCGCCCGCGCAGCGGCTGGCCGGCACCGGCTATGATCTTGATCGCCTCCAGCGCCATCATGCTGCCAATGACGCCCGGCAATGGACCGACGACGCCCGCCTCGGCGCAGGCGGGGGCAAGTCCGGGGGCAGGCGCCTGCGGAAAGATGCAGGCCATGCAGGGCGCGTCCCGCTTTGGATCCCAGACGGTGACCTGCCCCTCCCATTGCGCGATCGCGCCTGCGATCAGGGGCACGCCTGCCGCGACGCAGGCCCCGTTGATCGCCTGGCGCGCGGCAAAGCTGTCCGTGCCATCGATCACCAGGTCATGGTCCGAGATCAGCCCGGCATCGGCCTGGGAAATGCGGCGTTCCAGCGCGGTGACGGTGACATGCGGGTTCAGCGCCAGCATGGCGTCGTGCGCGGCCCCGGCCTTGGGCCGCCCGTCATCGCTGGCGCGAAAGATCACCTGGCGTTGCAGGTTCGAGATGCTGACCCGGTCGTCATCGGCGACCGTGATCCGCCCGACTCCGGCCGCGGCCAGATACAGGCAGACCGGGGCGCCAAGCCCGCCTGCGCCCACGATCAGGACGCGCGCGCGGCGAAGTGCCGCCTGCCCCGGACCACCTAGTTCCCGCAGCACGATATGGCGCGCATAGCGGTCAAGTTCGGCATCGGACAGCGGACCCGAGGGGCTGACGGAGGAAGGCTCGGAATTCGGCTCGGACACGCGATTCGCCTTTCTGTGCAGATGCCGCAGCACCGCACGATAGCCGACGACCAGCAGAACGACACCACCGCCCAGCAGCCAAAAGCGCGCGTCGCCTCCGGCCATGCGGGCAAAAGCCGAACCGGGTGCAAGCGCCAGGACCGCCACGACCGCCCCCCAAAGCAGCGCGACGACGACGCTGCTGCGTCCGCGCGGCCAGCCAAAAGCGGCCCCCGCGACAAGCACGGCAGCCATCAGCAACAGGATGAGCATGGAATCAGGCCCGGCCGGTCGAGCCGAAACCGCCCGCGCCGCGCGCGGTATCTTCCAGCACCTCGGCGGTCACATAACGTGCGCGCGTCACCGGGGCGACGACCGCCTGCGCGATCCGCTCTCCATGCTGGATCGCATAGGGCTGCTGGCCAAGATTGATCATGATGACACCCAGGGGACCGCGATAGTCGCTGTCGATGGTGCCGGGTGTGTTGGGCAGCGTGACCCCGTGCTTCAACGCAAGACTGGATCGCGGGCGCACCTGCATCTCATAGCCTTCGGGGATCTGGACGCGCAGGCCGGTCGGAACCAGCCGGATCTGGCCGGGCTGAAGCACAAGCTCTGCCCCGCCCAGATCGGCGCGCAGGTCAGCCCCTGCCGAACCAGAGGTCTGGTATTCGGGCAATGGCAGCGCCTGATCGGCGCCCGGTTCACGCAGAACCAGAATCGTCACATCCGCTGCCATCGTCCTGCCTTATTTGGGGGCGATCATCATCACCATCTGACGCCCTTCAAGCTTGGGCATCGACTCGATCTTTCCCGCCTCGCCGACATCGCCGGCCACGCGGTTCAGAAGCTCAAGCCCAAGCTGCTGGTGCGCCATTTCGCGCCCGCGGAAGCGCAGGGTCACCTTGACCTTGTCGCCCTCGTCCAGGAACTTCATGACCGAACGCATCTTGACGTCGTAATCGTGGGTATCGGTTCCGGGGCGGAACTTGATCTCCTTGATTTCGATGATCTTCTGCTTCTTGCGCGCCTCGGCCTCGCGTTTTTGCTGTTCGTATTTGAACTTGCCGAGATCCATGATCTTGCAGACCGGGGGCACGGCATTGGGCGAAATCTCGACCAGGTCCAGCCCGGCTTCCTGTGCCAGCTCCAGACCGCGCGCAGGTGTGACGACGCCGATGTTTTCACCTTCCGCGCCGATCAGGCGGATTTCGGCGACTCGGATTCGTTCGTTGACGCGGGGGCCGGTGTCACGGGTGGGCGGAGCGTTATGCGGTCTGCGGGCTATGGCTGTCTTCCTTATATCGCCGGAGCTTTGCGCGGTTAAATAGCCCTGCAAAACGCGTATTTCAACCGGATTCGCGCAGGAATTCGGCTGTTTCGGCGGCGACGGGCCTGCTTCTGGCCCGAGGGCTCGACCCGACTTTACCACAGACGGACGGACATGCCATAGAGGCTCCGATGGGAACATCCTGACGGAGAACGCCATGTGGTTCCTTGCCGGTCCGGCAATGACGAAACCCGCTGCGCCAGACCACCGGTCCCCGAGCGCTGACCCGACCCAACCCGAATTGCGGGGTGTCGGGCAATGACACACCAGACCTTGGCCGACTTCCTCAAGGACGCGCCCGACCGGCTTCAGAAGGGGCCGATCGCGATTCTTTTGATCGAGGATGCGATCGCCGTCGGACACACCCTGGCGCATCACCTGAAATGCGGCTTCCGGCTGATCCTTGCGCTTTCCGCCGACCCCCTGCCCCCCCATGTCCTGCCCGAAGAGGCAGAGGGGCGCATCGTCAACCTGAAATTCGACACGCGCGGCCAGGATGCCCATGTCCGGGCGGTCAACGCGGTCCTGGACGTCGCGCCACCGGACATATGGATGTATTACGGCTACAACGCCGAGTTCCTGTTCTATCCGTTCTCGGAAAGCCGCACCGTGGGCGAGATGCTGGCCTTCCATACCGAAGAGCGGCGACGGGCGATGCTAAGCTATGTCGTCGATCTTTACGCCCCGGACCTGCACCGCTTCCCCGATGCCGTCAGCATCAACGAGGCGATGTTCGACCGTTCGGGCTATTTCGCGCTGGGTCGCGCCGATCGCGATGGCAAGCAGCTGGATCGCCAGCTGGATTTTCATGGCGGCCTGCGCTGGCGGTTCGAGGAACACATTCCCGCCGACCGTCGCCGGATCGACCGGATTTCACTATTCCGCAGCCAGCCAGGCCTGCGGCTTCTGTCCGACCACCGCTTCAACGTTGCGGAATACAACACCTATTCCTGCCCTTGGCACCACAATCTGACGGCTGCGGTCGCGTCGTTCCGCGTGGCCAAGGCCCTGGCGCGCAACCCCGGATCTCGTCAGCAGATCGAGACATTCGCCTGGCGCAACTCGCAACCTTTCCGCTGGCAGTCGCAGCAGTTGATGGACTTCGGCCTGATGGAGCCGGGGCAATGGTTCTGACCCAACCGCGACACGGCATCGCGTCCCGAGACGCTGCCTGTGGGCCTGCGGCCCTTGCACCTTTGCGGGCGTGAATGATAGACCCGGCCAAGGTTTCGCGCCGGGTTCCCCGATGCGGCTGCCGTTTGACGCCATGTCGGATCGAGGGAGAATAGACGCGCATGACGATGACCCGGACAAGCTTTGACAAGGAAGATCTGCTGGCCTGCGCCCGCGGAGAGCTGTTCGGCCCCGGCAATGCGCAATTGCCCGAGCCGCCGATGCTGATGATGGACCGCATCACCGAGATCTCGGCCGATGGCGGAGCCCATGGCAAGGGCCATGTCGTGGCCGAATTCGACATTACCCCCGACCTGTGGTTCTTCGCCTGCCATTTCCCCGGCAATCCGATCATGCCCGGCTGCCTTGGCCTTGACGGGCTCTGGCAGCTGACCGGCTTCAACCTTGGCTGGCGCGGCTGGCAGGGCCGCGGCTATGCACTTGGCGTGGGCGAGGTCAAGCTGACCGGCATGGTCCGCCCGGATCGCAAGCTGCTGCGCTATCATGTAGACTTCACCAAGGCGGTGCAGACCCGTCGCCTGACCATGGGCGTCGCCGACGGCCGCGTCGAGGCTGATGGCGAAGTCATCTACCAGGTCAAGGACATGAAAGTCGCGCTGTCGGAAAGCTGACTTCGAATTCAGGAGAACGCCCATGCGCCGCGTCGTCGTCACTGGTCTAGGCATCGTTTCCAGCATCGGAAACGACAAGAACGAGGTCCTTGCCGCGTTGAAGGCCGGAAAATCCGGCATCACCGCCAATGAGGACATGAAGGAATACGGTTTCCGCAGCCAAGTCGCCGGCGCGGTCAAACTGGACATCAAGGAACATGTCGACAAGCGCCTGCTGCGCTTCATGGGTCCCGGCGCGGCCTATGCCTATATCGCCATGCAGCAAGCCATCGCGGATGCGGGGCTTGAGGAAACGGATATCGTCAATCCGCGCACCGGCCTGATCGCCGGGTCCGGCGGGCCGTCGACCTCCAGCATGTTCGCGGCGCACCAGACGGTGCTGACATCGGGCGCGCCCAAGCGCATCGGCCCCTTCGCGGTGCCGAAATGCATGAGCTCGACGATCTCGGCCAACCTGTCCACGGCCTATCGCATCAAGGGCGTGAACTATTCGATCACCTCGGCCTGCTCGACCTCGCTGCATTGCATCGGGAACGCGGCCGAGCAGATCGCGATGGGCCGGCAGGACATCATGTTCGCGGGCGGCGCCGAGGAACTGGACTGGACGCTCAGCTGCCTGTTCGACGCGATGGGCGCGATGTCCTCGAAATTCAACGACCAGCCGGAAAAGGCCTCGCGCGCCTTTGACGCGAACCGGGACGGCTTCGTCATCTCGGGCGGTGGCGGCATCCTCGTGCTTGAGGAACTGGAACACGCCAAGGCGCGCGGTGCCAAGATCTATGCCGAAGTGACCGGCTATGCCGCGACCTCTGACGGGCATGACATGGTGGCCCCTTCGGGCGAAGGCGGCGAACGCGCCATGCGCCTTGCGCTGGAAACGCTGCCGCAAGGACGCAAGGTCGGGTATATCAACGCACATGGCACCTCGACCCCGGTGGGCGACGTGGGCGAAGTCGAGGCCGTGCGCCGCGTCTTTGGCCTGGGCGCGACGCCCCCGATCTCGTCCACCAAGTCGATGACCGGCCACAGCCAGGGCGCGACCGGCGCACAAGAGGCGATCTATTGCCTTCTGATGCTGGAAAACGATTTCATCGCCCCCTCGATCAATGTCGAGACGCTGGACGCCGCAATTCACGAACGTGAAATCGCGACGAAGCTTGTCGAAAACGCCGGGCTTGATACGGTGATGACCAATTCCTTCGGCTTCGGCGGCACGAACGGTTCGATGCTGCTGTCCAAGTATATCGGATAATCGACCATGACAGACTTGATGAAGGGGAAGCGCGGCCTTGTGATGGGGGTCGCGAATGACCGCTCGATCGCGTGGGGCATCGCCAAGGCGCTGGCCGACCAGGGCGCGGAGCTGGCCTTTTCATACCAGGGCGACGCCTTCGGCAAGCGGGTCGAACCGCTGGCGCAATCGGTCGGATCGGATTTCCTGCTGGACGTGAACGTCCTTGACGACGCGTCGCTGGATGCGGCCTTCGATCAGATCGGGCAACGCTGGGGCAAGCTGGACTTCCTGGTCCATGCCATCGCCTTTTCCGACAAGAACGAGCTGACCGGTCGCTTCGTCGATACCTCGCGCGAGAACTTCAAGAACTCGCTGACCATCTCGTGCTATTCGCTGGTCGACGTGGCGCGCCGCGCGCGTCCGCTGATGACCGATGGTGGCTCGATCATCACCCTGACCTATGGCGGGTCGAACCGGGTGACGCCCTTCTACAACGTCATGGGCGTCGCCAAGGCGGCGCTGGAATCGGCGGTCCGTTACCTGGCCAACGACCTCGGCCCCGAAAACATCCGCGTCAACGCGATCAGCCCCGGCCCGATGAAGACGCTGGCTGGCGCGGCCATCGGTGGCGCGCGCAAGACCTATCGCCATACCGAGGCGAACGCCCCCCTGCGCGCCAATGCCACGCTGGAAGCGATCGGCGGCACCGCTGTCTGGCTGTGTTCGGACTGGGGTGCCTGCACCACGGGCGAAACCGTGCTGGTCGATGGCGGCTATCACATCCTTGGGATGCCGCAATCGGAAAACCTGTGATGGAACCCCGCCACTTCGTCGCGGGGGATGGCGCGCGCCTTGCCTTTCGCGACGAGGGCGAGGGGCTGCCGATTCTGGCTCTGTCCGGGCTGACGCGGACGGGGGGCGATTTCGACTATGTCGCGCCGCTGCTGGACGGGGTCAGGCTGATCCGCCCCGATTATCGCGGCCGGGGCGCGTCGGATTGGACGGGCGCCGACAGCTATACCGTCCAGCAAGAGGCGCGCGACGCGCTGGACCTGCTCAACCATCTTGAGATCGAGCAGGCGGCGATCCTGGGCACATCGCGCGGTGGGCTGATCGGCATGTATCTGGCCGCCACCTCGGGCAACCGGCTGCATGGGCTTTGCCTGAACGATGTCGGCCCAATGCTGGCGCGCGCAGGGCTTGAAAAGATCAAGGATTACGTCGGCCGCAATCCCGCCGCCCGCAGCCATGCCGAACTGGCCGCCAAGCTGCCCAAGCTGATGCCCGAATTTCGCAATGTGCCCGCCAGCCGCTGGCTGGCCGAGGCCCTGCGCCATTACCGCGAAACGCCCGAGGGTCTGAAGATCACCTATGATCCGGCGCTGCGCGACGCCACGCTTTCGGCCTTTGGCGGACCGGATATCGACCTGTGGCCACTGTTTGACACCATGCGGGATCTTCCGCTGGCACTGATCCGGGGTGGCAATTCCGACCTGCTGTCAGCCGAGGTCGCGGCCGAAATGCAGCGCCGCCGTCCCGACATGATCTTTGCCGAGGTTCCCGATCGCGGCCATGTCCCCTTCCTGGACGAGCCGCCGGCGCTGCAGGCGATCCGCGAATGGCTTTTGCTGATCCGCCAGGGATCGCGCGTCTAGTTCGCGGTGGCCGCACCCACGGTCGCGCCCGCGACGGCACCGACCGGGCCGCCGACCACGGCGCCCCCGATGCCTCCGGTCGCGGCGCGTTCGGTCGGGTTATCCCCGCATCCCGCAAGGATCAGCATCGCGCCCCCGATCAGGGCTGCAGACAGGATCTTCATGGTGGTATCCTTTCCGTTTTCTGCTAGCGGCGGTTAGCCGCTTCCTGAAAAGGACGCGGAAAGGGCGGGTCGGGTTCCCTGCGGGCAGTCCGACCCTACAGCCCGGTCAGGGGCTGGCTGGTGACGACCTCCCACACGATTTCCTGCATTCGCCGCGCAAGTTCGGGCGAAGGCGCGCGCGCCGGGGTGCCGTCCGCGTGCATCAACTGGCGCGGCAAGCCGACCGGACTTTTGCCATAGATGACCGCGTAATGCGTCAGCGCGACAAGATAGAAGCCAAGGTCGTTCGGATGGATCGGATCAAGGCTGCCATCGGGCTGGCGACCGAACAGGTCCTCGCGGCTTTTCAGTTCGGCGATACCGCCCTTGGCCTCGGCCTCGGTCACCAGACGGGCCATGACCTGCCCCGCCGGGATCAGCCAGACCGGACGGCCCGCCGCGCGAGTTGCCGACCACAGAAGCTGGCTCCACAGCTGGTCCAGATCCTGCGGCAAGCGCGCCAGCCAGTCCGGTTTCGCGTCCAGCCGGGGCCATGTCTCATACAGGAAGACCTGCACGTCCGGGTTGTCGGCCACCGCCTCAGCCGCCCATTTGCCGGCATAGGTGATCGCGTCCTTGTAAAGGATCGCATCCTTCAGATCGACCATTTCGGTCATGACGAAGGCGGCGTAGTCGCGACTGGCCAGCGCCTTGTGGGCGTCGCGGTAACGGGGCGTGACATTTTCCTGCGCGAAGCCATTGATGGTCTCACCCGGTTCGAAATGCTCGCGAAGCGCCGTGCCCCAGCCCAGTTGCAGGGCATAATCATGCCCGGCAAGCTGCGCCAGCATCGCCGGCATGTCCCGTCCGACCAGGCTGTGGCCAAGGTGATAGACCGGGATCGGGCCGTCCGGCAGGATGCGCTTCTGTTCGTAAAGGGACAGGACATCCTGCCCGCTGTCATGGGCGGGCATGGCCTGCGGCATCATGCGCCATGATCCGAACGCGATCATCGCCAGCGCGGCGGCGATCAGTCCTGCGCGGGGCACCCAGCCGCCCCGCCAGCGAAAGGCCAGATAGAACGCGGCCAACACCGCAAGCGCAAGAATCAGGAAGGTCACGTAACGCACGTAAATTACTCGTTCAAAAGAAACACCGGGGCCATGTTACACCGCCCTGTCGCGCGCGGGCAGAAAAAAGGCCGCCCCCGCTGTCCGGGGACGGCCAATGTCGTTGCGATGGCGAACGATCAGCCCTTTGCCACCCGCTTGCGGTTCCAGCGGATCGAGGACCAGAGCGAGATGCCGATCAGCGTCGCGCCGCCAAGGCCGGTGATGACCTCGGGGATATGCATCAGCGGCTGGATGAACATGATGATCGACAGTGCGATGATCGCGTAGAACGCGCCATGCTCAAGGAAGCGGTATTCGGCCAGGGTGCCGCGCTCGACCAGCATGATGGTCATCGAGCGGACATACATCGCGCCGATGCCAAGGCCGATAGCGATGACGAACAGGTTGTGGGTCAGCGCGAACGCACCGATCACGCCGTCGAAGCTGAACGAAGCATCCAGAACCTCAAGATACAGGAACGCGCCCAGACCACCCTTGGCGCCCGCCTGCAGCGTCTGTTTCTGCGTGCTGTCCAGAAGCCCGCCGAGAACCTCGACCAGCAGGAAGGTCAGAAGACCCCAGATCGCCGAGCGGAAGAAGATCTCGGATTCCGCCTCGCCCAGGAAGCGCGAGAAGATCAGGACGGTGACCAGCACGACCGCGACCTCGATGCCGCGGATGGTGGCATAGCGGGTCATCTTGTCTTCCAGCCAGCGAACCCAGTGCACGTCCTTTTCATGGTCGAAGAAGAACGACAGGCCGACCATCATCAGGAAGGTGCCGCCGAAGGCCGCGATGGGCAGGTGCGCGTCGTGCATGATCGCGGAATACTGGTCGGGCTGGGTCGCAGCCAGAACCATCGCTTGCCAGGGGCCGATATTGGCAGCGATCACGACGATCAGCAGAGGGAAGACGATCCGCATGCCGAAAACGGCAATGATGATACCCCAGGTCAGGAAGCGGCGCTGCCAGGCCGGGGTCATGTCCTTCAGCTTGTTCGCGTTGACGATGGCGTTGTCGAAACTGAGCGAGATCTCAAGCACCGCAAGAACGGCACAGATGAAAAAGACGGACAGCGTCCCGCCGACCGTGCCGGTCGATTGCCACCCTAGCACCGCGCCCAGCGCCAGGCCGATGGCCGTGACGATGAAGGACCAGCGGAAATAGCTGAGGGTGGATGATTGGGCTCCATTCGCGGTTCCCCCCGCGAGAGGGTTGCTTCCTTGCTGCATGATAAGACTAGGGTCCAGGCGGCTGGTAAAAGATCGATGCCGACATCACGAACGTGCCGCCACGTTTCGCCAGAGGGGCCCGGACACCAAACTGTATTCACGAAAACGCGAA
Source organism: Paracoccus broussonetiae (assembly GCF_031854425.1). Lineage (NCBI taxonomy): Bacteria > Pseudomonadati > Pseudomonadota > Alphaproteobacteria > Rhodobacterales > Paracoccaceae > Paracoccus > Paracoccus broussonetiae. The sequence goes on from NZ_JAVRQI010000010.1 coordinate 182,070, forward strand.
TGGCGGGAAAATGGGGGCTCCATTCGCAGAACGCAAGCCTGATCTTCCAGTTTTGCGCTATCAGCGCTTTCGGATCACGCGTCGGACAGCGGAAAACGGATGCGGGCGCAAAGGCCCCTGCCCCCTTTTCCATCATGAAGACCAAGCGCCCCGCCGAAAAGTCGTGCGATTTCCTCGACAACCGGCAGGCCGAGCCCCATGCCCGGTCCATGCGTGCGGCCACGGGCAAAACGGCTGATCGCGGCGCTTCGCGCCTCGGCCGGGATGCCGGGTCCGTCATCCTCGACCTCCAGAATCGCCGAATCGCCTTCGCGACGGGCTCGGACGGTGACGACAGCGCCCGGCCCGGTATGCAGAAGCGCGTTCGCGATCAGGTTCTGCAGCGCCTCGCCCAGAAGCAGCGGTTCGGCCCGGACCGGAAGAGCGCCTACATCGCCCTCATAGCCCAGATCTATGCCGGCCTCGGCGGCCTCGGGGATCCGCTCGGCGGTCTGGGCGCGGGCAAAGCCGGCCAGGTCCAGCGTTCCATGCGAACGCCCCGACGCGGCATCAACACGGGCAAGCAGCAGCAATTGCGCCAGGATCCGTTCGGCATGGGCGACCGCGGCATCGCCCTTGGCCGCCGCCGCCTGCGCGTCCCCAAGGTTCGAGGCGCGGGCGGCAAGTGCAAGCTGGGTGCGGACCACGGCCAAGGGCGTGCGCAATTGATGCCCGGCATTGCCACTGAAGTTCCGCAGCCCGTCCAGTGCCGATTTCAGCCGCGACATGAACAGGTTGATCGTCCCGACCAGACCGCGCACCTCGGACGGGACCGGCGTCTCGACCGGGCTCAGGTCGTCGGGACTTCGTTCGGCAATGGCGTCGCCCAGCCGATACAGCGGCCGAAGCGAAATCGTGACCGCCAGCGCGACAATCGCCGCCGCACCCAGGATCATCAGCGAAAGCCGCAGGGCCGAGCGCATCATGATCGCACGCGTCAGTTCGACCCGCGCCTTGGTGGTCTCGGCCACGGTCACGACAAAGGGCACCTCGTCGATCCCGGTCGAAGCCGCGCGCGCAAGGCTGGCGACGCGCACCGGCTCGCCCCGGAAAACGCCGGTCGAAAAGGCCGGATCTCCCCCCTGCACGGCATTCGCCACGGGCAGATCGTCATAGCCCGTCACGACGTGGCCGGGCGGTCCATCGACCCGGTAAAACACACGGTCCTCGGCAGCGGAACTCAGCATTTCCAGCGCGCCATAGGGAATGTCGATGGCGATAAGCCCGTTTTCGTCCAGCGAGGCGCGTTCGGCGATCACCAGCGCCGACCCGGCCAGCACACGGTCGGCCAGCGCGGTCGCCATGCGTTCAGCCTCGCTCCGGGTGTCAAGCAGCGCCAATACGCCAAGGGCCGCTGTCGCCACCAGCAGCCAGACCAGCAGGCGGCGCCGGATCGAGAATGGCCCGTGCCGCGTCACGGCGAGGCCCGGTCAAGGTAATATCCGATCCCGCGTGCGGTCCGGACGGTCAGGCCCGCAGGCGCAAGGCGCTTGCGAAGGCGGCTGACATATTGCTCGATCGCATTGGCGGACAGGTCATCCTCCAACGAGGTCAGGGATTGCACGATGGCTTCGCGCGGCACCACCTTGCCCGCCCGGGTAATCAGCAGTTCCAGCAGCCCCCGTTCCCGCGCCGGCAGGTCCAGAAGCTGCCCTTCGACCAGAAAGCTGCGGCTGTTCTGGTCGAAACTCAATCCGCCGAAGCTGACGGTCGCATTGCGCAGGCCCGCCTGTCGCCGCAGCAGCGAGCGGATCCGCGCCTCGAACTCGCCGATGTCGAAGGGCTTGATCAGATAGTCGTCCGCGCCAAGATCCAGCCCGCGCACCCGTTCCTCGGGTGAACCGCGCGCGGTCAGGATCATTACCGCGGCCGTGTTCCGTCGCCCGCGCATGGCGCGCAGCACCTCGAGCCCGTCCATCTGCGGCAGGTTCAGATCAAGGATGACCAGATCGAAGCTTTCGGCCGCCGCCAGCGCCTCGGCAGAGGCCCCGTCATGGACCACGTCCACGGCATAGCCCGCCTGCCGAAGCAGCGCCGAAAGCCCTTCGGCCAGCGAAAGATTGTCCTCGACCAGCAAGATGCGCACGCCCGTCCTCCCTTACCGGCAGAACCTAGCCTCATGCGCGGCGCTTGTGAACGGCGCCGGGCTGGGGCAATCTTGGCCGATCATGCGCCTGCCCGCCCTATTGCCAGCAATCGCTGCCTTCCTTGCGCTTTCTGTCGCAACCTCGGGGGCGCAGACGGTCCTGTTTCCCGCCCCTTCCGGCACCTCGGCGCGGGAAATCGTCGTCTATTCCTCGCTCGACAACGACCTGGCCGCGCCCTTGCTGCAGGCGTTTCAGGCCCGGCATCCGGATCTGGCGGTGCGCTATGACAACCTGCTGACCGGCGAGTTGCATGAACGCATCGTGCGCGAGACGCGCCAGGGCACCGGCACGGCGGATTTCGCCTTTTCATCGGCAATGGACCTGCAGATCAAGCTGGCGAATGACGGCTTTGCCCGCGCGGTCGTGACGCCCGACACGCCGGACTGGCCGGATTGGGCGAACTGGCGGGACACGGCCTATGCCCTGACATTCGAACCCGCGGTCTTTGCCTATCACAAGCCCAGCTTTGCCGGGCAGGAACCGCCCGCCACCCGCGCGGATCTGGTGCGCTGGATCGCGGGGCATCCAGATCAGGCGCGGGGGCGGATCGGCACCTATGACATCGCCCGCTCTGGCGTGGGTTATCTGTTCATGGCGCGCGACCAGGAACTTTACCCCGGCATCTGGTCGGTGGTGCAGGCGATGGGACGCGCGGGCGTCCAGCAATTTCCGACCAGCAGCGCCCTGCTTGAGCGGATCTCGGACGGCAGGCTGGCGATCGGATACAACCTTCTGGGCTCTTATGCGGCGGATTGGGCGCGGCGGCATCCCGATGTCGGGCTGATCCTGCCGCGCGATTTCACCGTCGTCGTCTCGCGCGTGGCTCTGGTTCCCGCGGCGGCGCGCCACCCCGAACTGGGGGCCGAGCTTCTGTCCTTTCTGATGTCCCCCGAGGGGCAGACCCTGCTTTCACGGACGCTGCGCCTGTCCGCCGTCAGCCTTGAGGTCGCGGGGCAGCAAAGCCCTGCGGGCGGGATGCAGGATCTGGCCGGGTTGCGGCTGAAGCCGGTGCCGGTCAGTCCGGGGCTTCTGGCCTATCTGGATCAGGCGACGCGCGCCAAGCTGCTGGCCCGCTGGACCGAGGCCATTTCGGGGCGCTGACCCCCCGCTTCCGATTTTTTCGCGCCATGTCAGGTTCGTGACAGGTTCCTGTGGTGGAACTGTCGCCGGATCGGTCCCTGTGCCGATCCGGGAGGATGCCCGGCGCTTTGGGAGAAGCGCGGGTTTCTGATCAGAACAAGACTTATGCGACCGCTCCGGCATCGACCGTCGCGGCGCCTTGCGGAGGAATGTCATGAAGCACTTCGTTCTCGTCAGCCTGTTTGCCGGCGCCGTCGCCATGCCCGCCCTGGCCGACTATACCATCATCGCGCCTGCCAACCCCGGCGGTGGCTGGGACCAGACCGCGCGCACCATGCAGACCGTCCTGCAAGAGGAAGGCATCTCGAAATCGGTGCAGGTCCAGAACGTCCCCGGCGCGGGCGGCACCATCGGCCTTGCGCAATTCGCCAGCCAGAACAAGGGCAACCCGGACGCACTGATCGTCGGCGGCTATGTCATGGTGGGCGCCATCCTGACCAACAATTCGCCCGTCTCGCTGAAGGACGTGACCCCGATCGCGCGCCTGACCGGCGAGTATGAGGCGATCGTGGTCCCCGCTGCCTCGCCCATCAAGGACATTGCCGGTCTGGTCGAGGCACTGAAAGCCGATCCGGGTGCTGTCAGCTGGGCAGGTGGCTCGGCCGGTGGCACCGACCACATCGCCGTGGGCCTGATCGCCAAGGCTGCGGGCGTCGATCCGACCAAGATCAACTACATCGCCTATTCCGGCGGTGGCGAGGCGCTGGCCGCGATCCTTGGCAACCAAGTGACGGCAGGCATTTCCTCGCTGGGCGAATTCGATGCGCAGATCAAGGCGGGCACCCTGCGCCTGCTGGCCGTCTCGTCCCCCGAGCGTGTCGAGGGCGCCGACGCCCCGACCCTGAAGGAGGCCGGGCTGGACGTCGAACTGCAGAACTGGCGGATGGTCGCCGCCGCTCCGGGCCTGTCGGACGAACAGAAGGCCAAGGTGACCGCCGACATCGAGAAGATGGTGAAATCCGAAAACTGGCAGAAACAACTGGCCGACAAGGGCTGGTCGGACACCTATCTGGCCGGTCCCGAATTCGACACCCAGCTTGAGAAGGACGTCTCCTCGACGCAGACGGTCCTCAAGGACATCGGTCTGGTGAAATGAGCGCAAGCGACCCGAAAATGCCGCGCCGCCGTGATACGGCGGCGCTTGCCATCGCCGCGGGCCTCGCCATCGTCGCGGGCGTGATGCTGTGGGACAGCGCGCGCCTTGCCGATCTTGGCGGCTATTCCGGTGTCGGTCCGGCCAGCGTGCCGCGCGTCGTGTCCTTCGGCCTGCTGGGCCTGGCCCTCTGGACCGTGATCGCGGCGGTGAAGGGCGATTTCCCCGACCGCCCCGCGCAGAACATCCCGCCGGTCCTGTGGATCGTGGCCGGTTTGGCCGCGCAACTTCTGCTGCTGCACGCCGCGGGCTTCTCGATCGCGACGGGCGTCCTGTTCGCCTTCACCGCGCGGGCCTTCGGCAAGCGCAATCTGGCGATGACAATCCCGGTGGGCATCGTCTTCTCCTTTGCCGTCTGGGTGGTCTTTGCCCAGCTTCTGATGCTGCACCTGCCTGCAGGGCCGCTTGAACATCTGTTTTTCCCGGGGGGCTGACGTATGGGCGCGTTCGATTTCCTGATGCAGGGCCTGGTCACCGCAGCCGAGCCGATGATGCTGCTTTACGCGCTGATCGGCGTGACGCTGGGCACCGCTGTCGGCGTCCTGCCCGGCATTGGCCCAGCACTGACCGTGGCACTGCTGCTGCCCGTCACCTATCGGCTGGACCCGGCGGGTTCGCTGATCATGTTCGCGGGCATCTATTATGGTGGGATGTATGGTGGTTCGACCACCTCGATCCTGCTGAACACGCCGGGCGAAAGCGCCTCGATCATCACCGCGCTGGAAGGCAACAAGATGGCCCGCAAGGGCCGTGGCGGGCCGGCACTGGCGACAGCCGCCATCGGCTCGTTCGTCGCGGGCCTGATCGCCACGCTGCTGCTGGCCTTTCTTGCACCCAGCATCGTCAAGGTGGCGCTGGTCTTTGGCCCGCGCGAATATTTCGCGCTGATGGTACTGGCCTTCGTCACCGTTTCGGCCGCATTCGGCGATTCCGCGCTGCGGGGCCTTACCTCGCTGTTCCTGGGGCTGGCGCTGGCCTGTGTCGGCATCGACCAGCTGACCGGACAGGCACGCCTGTCCTTTGGCGTGCCCGAGCTTCTGGACGGGATCGAGGTCACGACCATGGCTGTCGCCATGTTCGCCATCGGCGAGGCACTGTTCATCGCCGGCCAGATGAACCAGCACGAGGATGAGGTCACCGCCGTCAAGGGTTCCGTCTGGATGAGCCGCAATGACTGGGCGCGGTCGTGGAAACCGTGGCTGCGCGGAACCGCGCTTGGTTTCCCGATCGGCGCAATGCCCGCTGGCGGGGCCGAGATCGGCACATTCCTCAGCTATGCGACCGAGAAGAAGCTGACCAAGCACCCCGAGGAATTCGGCAATGGCGCGATCGAAGGCGTCGCCGGGCCCGAGGCCGCCAACAACGCCTCGGCTGCGGGGACTCTGGTGCCACTGCTGACGCTGGGCCTGCCGACCTCGGCCACGGCGGCAATCATGCTGGCGGGGTTCCAGCAGTTCGGCCTGCAACCGGGACCGCTTCTGTTCGCCACCAACCCGACTCTGGTCTGGGGGTTGATCGCCTCGCTTCTGATCGCGAACGCCATGCTTCTGGTGCTGAACCTGCCCCTGATCGGGCTGTGGGTGAAGCTGCTGACCGTTCCGAAACCTTGGCTTTACGCGGGCATCCTGCTGTTCGCGACGCTGGGCACCATTGGCGCCAACCCCTCGACATTCGAGCTGGGGATGCTGCTGGGCTTTGGCGTGCTGGGCTATGTGATGCGTCTGTTCGGATACCCCATCGCGCCGATCGTCGTCGGCCTGATCCTTGGTCCGATGGCAGAACAGCAGCTGCGCCGCGCGCTGTCGATCAGCCAGGGCGACTGGACCGTGCTGGTGCAATCGCCCATCGCCGCGACGCTTCTGGGGATCGCCGCGCTGGCGCTGATCGTCCCGCTGATCCTGCGCGCCCGTGGCAAGGGCCAGGTCCTGGCCCAGCTGGGCGGGGACGAGGATTAACCATCCGACGCGCCCCGCCCCCCGCGGGGCGCGTACACATTCCGTGCCATGCGGGGAAAGCATGGCGGACTTGCCCTTTTGCTGCGTTGCAGAAACAGGGCGGCAAGCCCATCTGAACGGTATCGAGATTTCACGAGACCAGACAGGTGGCAAAGATGACCGTCCTTCAATCCCTCCGTTCGGCTTTCAGCACGTTCCGTGCCGCGATCCATGCCGCGTCGGCCGTCGAGATGCACAAGATCCCGTCTGCGCGTGACCTTGGAAAGCTGGGGATCGACCGCGCGGCGTTCCAGCGGATCCACCTGTAAACACCCCATCCGCATCCTGCCGGATGCGAGCCTGCCCGACTGTGCGCCGCCCGTGATTCTGCCGATCCGGGCGGCGATTTTCTGTGCGGAACATGGATTTAAGGCTCTCTCCTGACATGCAGCCGGGCTGCAACAGTCCGACGCAAGCGGATGATTGCCGATGAAGTTTTGTTTCACGCCCATGTGACTCGGTGACACCATCGCCGCGTCGGCCACCAAGGATGACCGGCGCATCGTCATGTGGAGTGGAATTATGCAGAAGCAATTGGGCGCGGAAGCTCTCGGCACCTTCTGGCTGGTCTTCGGGGGCTGCGGCAGCGCGATCCTTGCCGCGGGCGTCCCCAATCTTGGAATCGGCTTTGCCGGGGTTGCCCTGGCCTTCGGCCTGACGGTCGTGACCATGGCCTATGCCGTGGGCGGGATCTCGGGCGGGCATTTCAACCCGGCCGTCACCATTGGTCTTACCGTCGCCGGGCGATTTCCCGGTTCTCGGGTCGTCCCCTATATCGTCGCGCAGCTTGTGGGCGCGATCCTGGCGGCGGCCGTTCTTTACGTGATCGCCTCGGGCAAGACCGGTGCCGATCTTGGCAGCTTTGCCGCAAACGGCTACGGCGCGGCCTCTCCCGACGGTTATTCGATGCTGTCGGGCCTTGTGATCGAGATCGTGCTGACGGCCTTCTTCCTGATCGTCATCCTGGGCGTCACCCATGGCCGCGCGCCGGTCGGGTTCGGCCCGCTGGCAATCGGCCTTGCCCTGACGCTGATTCACCTGATCTCGATCCCGGTCACCAACACCTCGGTCAACCCGGCACGCTCGACCAGCCAGGCGCTGTTCGCGGGTGGCACGGCCCTGTCGCAGCTGTGGCTGTTCTGGGTCGCGCCGATCGTGGGCGCCGCGATCGGCGCCCTGATCTGGAAAGCGGTGGGCGAAACCGACTGACCCTGAAAAGCCGGCCAGCCGCTACTCGACGGTAACGGATTTAGCGAGGTTTCGCGGCTGGTCGACGTCGGTGCCCTTTG